>JAISPA010000187.1 GCA_031275255.1 Acidaminococcales bacterium
TGTTGTAAAGCGCCTGTACCAGCATGGAAGCCATTACCGGCAGGGACATGGAAACAAGCAGCTTGTTTACGGGCATTACGCCCATTTTGTTTTCCGGCGGCGCGGCGGCATCCGTTTTCTCGGTGGGCATCGGGCGTTCTCCTTGTATATTCGGCGGCGCGAAGCAGGCAGCGCCCTGCGCCCGTTTTTTTCAACACGCTCATATTAGCACGGCCGCGCGCGCTTGTCAATGCGCGCCGCGCGGCCGCTGGATAGATTTCCAGCGCGGCTTGTGTTAAAATATGTTTAAAACTATTCCCCGGCTAAGACCATGACATCTTTGCGGCTGTTTTGCCATGCGGGCGAGGCTTGCCTTGCCCCTGCGAATATTGCCTGCGTTTTGCGCCGCTTCGGGCGGCAAACCAGCCCGCAAATTTTAGCCGTGTTTTGACTGGGGGACAGTTTAACACAAACGGCAAGGGAAGATGCCCGCTTTGGAAAAATATCTTCAGGGACTGAATGTCGAACAAGAGAAAGCCGTTTTCCTGACGGAAGGGGCGGTACGGGTGGTTGCCGGGCCGGGGACCGGCAAGACGCGGACTTTGACCGCCCGTTTCTGTTACATTGTTTCAGCGCTTGGCATAGCGCCGGAAAACATCTTCTGCGTCACTTTTACCCCCAGGGCGGCCAACGAGATGACACGCCGGGTGCGTTCGGCGCTCGGCGATATGGACTTGGGCTGTATATCTACTTTTCACTCTTTCTGTGTGCGGCTTTTGAAAGAGGACGCGCACGCGCTCAATTATCCGAAGAATTTTGTCATCCTTGACGTTGAAGACCAAAAAGAGCTGCTGCTGAAAATTTTCGCCGACATGAAACTGACCTTGCGCGACGCCACCGTCAGGCGGACGATCGACGAGGTGCTGGAAGCGAAGAAACTTCGCGCGTCAACTTATATCGACGATATTTACGAATTGGACAACGAGCGGCTCAAAGCCAAATTTGCCCAGGCGAAAGACCGGGAGGAAGAAATATTCCTGCGCTACCTTTATGAGCAAAAAAAGTGCTTTGGCTGCGATTTTAACGACCTCATCAACTTCGCCGCCTACATACTCGAACGTTTTCCCGCCATTCGGGCGAAATGGCAGGACCGGATGCAATATGTCATGGTGGATGAGTTTCAGGACGTCAGCGAAAAACAATATAAAATCGCGCGCGTCCTTTCCGAAAAACACGGCAATTTATTTATTGTCGGCGACCCCGACCAGACGATTTATTCCTGGCGCGGCTCCCATGTCAAGCTGTTTTTGGATTTCGACAAGCTGTACCCCGAGGCGCGGACCTTTACGCTGGCGGACAATTATCGCTCGACGCCGGAAATATTGAAGGCGGCGGATACGCTGATCGAAAAAAACATCATAAGGTTTCCCAAGAAACTAACCGCCAGCAAACCCGGCGGCAGACGGCCGCTGTACTATCACGCCGCAGGCGTCCGGGAGGAAGCCGCGTGGATTTATGACAAAATACGCGAATTGTCCGGGGCCGGCGCGGCCCTAGGCGAGATCGCCGTGCTGTACCGCGCGCATTACCAAACGCGGGCGCTGGAAGAATGTTTTATCCAAAAAGGCCTGCCTTACAAGATATTCAGCGGCGTGGAGTTTTACGGGCGCAGGGAGATAAAAGACATTATATGCTATCTGCGCATGGTGACGGCAGGGGACGACACGGCGTTTTTAAGGACGATCGGCGCGCCGCCGCGCAAAATCGGGAAAAAGAAAATGGGCTTTTTAAAGGAATACGCGGAGCAAAGAAATATATCGCTTTACGAGGCGCTGAAAGAGAACCTTGGCGGCGACTTGCTGCGGGGGACGCAGGCGGCGCGCTATGCGGAAGCGATTGAGCGTGTCCGGGAGAAGCGCGGTAACATGGCGATGGGCGATGCGCTGCAAATGTTGCTCGATTTGAGCGGTTATGAAGAATTTCTGCGGCTGCAGGGCGATCAGGAACGGCTGGACAATGTGGCTGAGCTAAAGCGCGCGATAGAAAGCGCGGACAAGGACGAGGACGCCGTTTTGGAGGACTTTCTCGCGCAAGCGGCCCTTTTTACCAACCTTGACCGCGGCGGCGCAACCGAAACGGTCAAACTCATGACCGTACACGCCGCCAAAGGCATGGAATTTGCGCAGGTGTTTATTTGCGGGTTGAACGAGGGCGTTTTCCCGAGCCGTTTGGTGGATACGCCCGAAGCTATGGACGAAGAGCGGCGGCTGGCTTACGTGGCCATGACCCGCGCCCGGGAGCGGCTTTTTCTTTCCGGTTCCGAGGGCGCGGCCAACGACGGGATTTTTAAATATCCGTCGCGGTTTATTTTCGACGCCGGCAAAGAAAATCTGGATTACGCGGCGGCGCTTGACGCCGCTTTGGAAGAAAGCGCCCGGAGTCATATAGAGTACAGCGAAGAATTGTTGAAAAGCCGGCAGCAACGTTTCAACGCCGGCGACCGGGTCGTCCATCCTGTTTTTGGCGTGGGCGAGATAACCGGCGTAAATCTCGCCGGCTCTTATTACCGCGTCTGTTTTGAAGGCTTGAAAACAGAACGCAACGTACAGTTCGCCGCTAATCTGGAAAAATACAAAGAAAACCGGCCCGGCGATTAACGGGAGGCAAATCGCCGGGCCGGCCTATTTTTTGCCGCAGCGCGTCCGCCTTATTGGAAACGCCGGGAGTTAAACGGGTTTTTGTCAGCTGCGGGGAACCTCCCCCGGCGAAACGGGCGCGCCCAGCCGATGACCGGCGGGGTGCGCCCGCGGGACTAACTTAATTTTTCCCGGAGCAGCTTGTTGATCATTTCCGGGTTGGCCCGACCCCTGGTTTCCTTCATCACCTGACCGACCAGAAAGCCCAGCGCCCTATCCTTGCCGGCTTTGTAGTCTTCGGCCGATTTGGGATTGTCTTTTATGATTTTTTCCACCGCCAGGGCCAGGGCACCGGCGTCGCTTATCTGCTCAAGCCCTTTTTCCCGGACAATTTCGGCGGGGGCTTTGCCGCTTTTGAGCATTTCCTCAAATACCGTTTTGGCCAGTTTGCTTGAAAGCACGCCTTTGTTGATAAGATTGATCATGGCGGAGATATTCCCGGCCGCGACGGGGAAATCCCGCATTTCCAGATTGTTGCTGTTCAGCCAGGCGGAAATATCGCCGAGTATCCAGTTGGCGACCGCTTTGGCGTCGCCGGTGTGTTTCATGGCCTCGTCAAAATAATCGGCCGTGGCCAGCCGGGCGATAACGCCGGAAGCGTCGTAGGCGGAAAGCCCGAGCCGCCCGGTCAGGCGCTCTTTGCGCGCGTCCGGCAGCTCCGGCAGGGTTTCGGCGATTTTCGCCACCCACTCCGGTTCCGCGACGAAAGGAACCAAATCCGGGTCGGGGAAATATCTGTAATCATGCGCTTCCTCTTTAGAGCGCATGGAATGTGTTACGCCTTTTTCCTCATCCCAGGTACGGGTCTCCTGGATTACTTTGCCGCCTTCGTCCAGCACGGCGGCCTGGCGTATTTGCTCGTATTCTATGCCGCGCTGCACGGAGCGGAAGGAATTTAGATTTTTAATCTCGCTTCTCACGCCGAATTCTTTTTGTTCCGGCGGCCTTATGGATACGTTGGCGTCGCAGCGCAGGCTGCCCTCCTGCATCTTGCAGTCGGAAACGCCGATATATTCGAGGATGGAACGCAGTTTTTCCATGAAAATACGGGCTTCCTGCGGCGAGCGCAGATCCGGCTCCGATACTATCTCAATAAGCGGCACGCTGGAACGGTTGTAATCCACCACCGAAAAATCCGAATCGCTGATGGATGCGCCGGAGTGTATCAATTTGCCCGCGTCTTCCTCAATGTGTATGCGGGTTATGCCGATGCGCTTTGTTGCGCCGTCTGTCTCTATATCCACATAACCGCCGCGGCAGATCGGCAAAAAAAGCTGGGATATCTGATAGCCTTTGGGAAGATCGGGGTAAAAATAATTTTTGCGGTCGAACCGGTTGTACCTTTGTATCTCGCAATTAAGCGCCAGCCCGGTCTTTATGGCAAACTCCACCACCTTTTTGTTCAATACGGGCAAAGCGCCCGGCATGCCGGTGCAGGTAGGGCAGGTATGGGTGTTGGGTTCGCCGCCGAATTCGGCCGGGCAGGAGCAAAAGCATTTAGTGGCGGTTTTTAGTTCCACGTGTGTTTCCAGGCCTATTATTGTTTCATATTTCACGCTGATACACCTCCCAGGGGCGCGGCCGTTTTATGAAAGCCGGCGCTCTGTTCGTAAGTATAGGCGGCCCTAAGTACGCTCATTTCATCAAGCGCCCGCCCGATGAGCTGCAGCCCCACCGGCTTGCCGCCGGAAAAGCCGCAGGGGAGCGAAATGCCCGGCAGCCCCGCCATATTGACCGGTATGGTATAAACATCCAGCATGTATATGGAAAGCGGGTCAAGCATGCTGCCGAGGGGCAGGGCGGTGGTCGGCGCGGTGGGGCAGGCCAAAATGTCCACCTTGCCGAATACTTTTTTGAAGTCTTCAATGATCAGGGTGCGCACCTTCATCGCCTTGTTGTAATAAGCGTCGTAGTAACCTGAGCTTAAAACATAAGTGCCGAGCATGATCCGGCGCTTAACTTCGTTGCCGAACCCCTGTGTGCGGGTTTTTACCGTCATTTCGATCAGGTTCCGGCAGCCGGGGGCGCGGTAGCCGTACTTTACCCCGTCAAAGCGCGCCAGGTTGGCGGAGGCTTCGGCGGGGGCTATGATGTAATAAGTAGCCACCGCGTATTCGGTATGCGGCAGCGACACATCCACTATTTCCGCGCCCAGACCGGATAAATGCTTAATCGCGCCGCGCACCTTCTCCTCCACCATTTTGTCCAGCCCCGCGCCGAAATACTCTTTGGGCACGCCGATTTTCATGCCTTTTATGTCAGGGGTCAGCGCCTTGGTAAAATCCGGCGCCGCTAAATTATAACTGGTGGAATCGTGCTCGCAATGACCGCTGATCGCGTTGAGTACCAGCGCGCAGTCGGTAACATCGCGGGTAATGGGTCCGACTTGATCGAGCGAGGAAGCGAAAGCCACGCAGCCGTAACGCGAAACGCGGCCGTAAGTGGGCTTTAAGCCGACCGTGCCGGTAAAAGACGCCGGCTGGCGGATGGAGCCGCCGGTATCGCTGCCCAGCGACCAGGCGGCTTCCCCGGCCGCCACGCTTGCCGCCGAGCCGCCGGAAGAACCGCCCGGCGTGCAATCAAGCGCCCAGGGGTTTTTGGTCTTTTTAAAATAAGAAGTCTCGGTAGTCGAGCCCATGGCGAATTCGTCCATGTTCGCCTTGCCGATAAATACGGCGTCGTTTTGTTTGAGTTTCGCGATGACCGTCGCATCGTAGGGCGCGATGAAATTATCGAGTATGTGCGATGAACAGGTGGTTTTGACGCCTTTTATACACAAAATATCCTTGATCGCGCCGGCAATGCCCGCCAGAGGGGCGATCGGCTCCCCCCGGCCGATTTTCGCGTCAACCAGGGCGGCGGATTCCAGCGCCGTTTCCCCGCACAAAGTAACGAACGCCCCGATTTCCGGCTCCACCTCGGCTATCCTGTTTAAAAATCCCCTGGTCAGCTCAACCGAACTGACCTCTTTCTTCCTTAATTTATTGCCCAATTCATGGGCGGGAAGATTGTAAAGAGCCATATCAGACGCCGCCTCCTTCCATGACGCGCGCAACCAGATAACCGCCGTCTTTTTGCGCGGGCGCGTTGGATAGCGCCTCCTCCTGCGTCAAAGGCGTTCCCGCCGCGTCTTCGCGCATAACGTTGCCGTAAGGCAACACCTGCGCGGTCGGTTCCACCTTTTCCGTGTCAAGTTTGCCGAGCATGCCGGCGTAGCCGAGAATGTCGTTAAACTGCCGGACGAAAAGCGCCAAATCTTCCTCCGGTATCTCCAGCCTGGCTAATTTGGCTATGTACTGAACTTCCTGCGCGCTTACCTTCATGGTTGTACGTCCTCCTAAAATTATACTGTTCCCCGGCTAAAATCTTGGCATCTTTGCGGCTGGTTTGCCCTGCGGGCAAGGCCTGACACCAGCCGTCCGCGGCGTGTCCGGCCTTTGTCCATCCTTGGATTGCACAAGCCACGCCCCTGCGAATATTGTCTGCGTTTTTTGCCGCGCCGGGCGGCAAATTATCTTGCAAATCTTGTCCATGCTTTTAGCTGGGCAATAATATTGCTCATATTTGCCGCGGCGGCTCCCGCAATGAAAGCAAAAAGCGCACGCTGCCGGAAAAACGGCGCGGCCCCGGCGGTCTGCGGTATGATTTTGCGCCTTTGCAATATAATGCGGCAGGCAATCCCCTGTTTGCGCGAAATCCTTTTGCGCCTATTAGTAACGCCCTTGCGAAACAACTGTATGTATTATATCATAAATCTTCGCGCGTGATAATCGCCGCCGCGTTTTTGCTCGTATTAATATTAATGCAAAAGAGGTTGCGGGAATTATAAATAATAATTCTGCGCAGAACGGTGAAAATTAATTGATTTTTAAATAATTTTTCGAGATATACGGCGTTATTGACAATATATCGGTATTATTCTAAAAATTCTCTTTTAAAAAATTTTTATTCAAAAACCTTGACAATGCTTTTTTGTTTATTTATAATAACGTATAAATAATACGGATGCTTGTTCCGAGAGGTCTGTGATGAATGTCGATGCTTTAAGCGGCGCGGAGTTAAAGAAGAAGCTTTTTCGTATTTATAATGAGGTAAATAAAGACATTTACGGTTTTGGCGTAGTTGAAATTAAGATCGACATGACTCCTGATTTTATAATGTTCTTCGGTAAGCACAATCGTGTGCATGCCCTGAGAGTATTGGAAAAAAGATATATTGTTCTCAAGCAATCTGTTGACCAGGCGCTTTTTCAGGAGTTTAAGCTGCTTTTACGGCAGAAGCTCAATGAGGAGTTGGAGTTATATCCAGCAGCTATTTTGAGGGATTATGAAACCAACTCGCAAATTGCGGTTACGGTGGTTGTCTTGAGGAATAATTTATAAAAAATGGAATGATGACTGTTTTTATAGCGTTCACGTTATGAAAAAGTCGTTATTAATACCGGTTAATTCTGGTTTTTAATAACGGCTTTTTGCTTTTTGGGCGGCGGCTTGCCGATCCTTCGCGCTGAAAGAGCGGAACAGACGAGATATTCATATACTTATTTGCAAAGGGGCTTTGCTATGCGCGTAGTAGTCGGTATAACCGGTGCGAGCGGCGCTGTCTATGCCTGCGCCTTGCTTGGCGCTCTCCATAACCTGAATGTTGAGCTTGAGATTGCGGTGAGCGAAATGGGTCGGCGCGTACTTTCATACGAGTGTTCCGCCGGACTGGATGATTTAGCCCAATGGGGCGAGGTGCATGACAACAGCGATCTTTTTTCGGTATTGGCCAGCGGCTCCGCAAAGTTTGACGCTATGGTGATAGTTCCCTGTTCCGCGAACACCTTAAGTGCTCTGGCTAACGGTCTTGGCGGCAGTTTAATTTTGCGCGCGGCTTCAGTCGCGTTGAAAGAAAGGCGCAATCTTATTGTGGTGATGCGGGAAACTCCCCTTAACCTTATAATTGTTGAAAATATGGCTAAACTGATAAAAGCCGGGGCGCTTATTCTGCCAGCGTCGCCGGGATTTTACACGCGGCCGGCAGCGGTATGGCAGCTTGTGGGCGGCGTTGTGGGGCGGATAATTGACAATCTTGGCATAGAGCACGCTTTGGGCGGAAGATGGGCTGGCGGTGAATATGATGAGTCGTGATTTGCGCGGATTGTTACTTAAACTGAATAACAGCGGCCTTCTGCGCCACGTAAAAAGGCGTGTCAGTTCCCAATATGAAATAGCCGCGCTTTTAAAAAATACCAAAGGTGAGATGCCTTTGTGTTTTGAGCAGGTAGACGACTATAATTGTCCGCTGGTCGCCGGGATCGGCGGCACCCGCGAGCTGATGGCGCTGAGCGTAGGCGTCTCTCCGTACGCTTTGCCGGAATCTCTGGCTATGGCAATCGCGTCGCCTTTGCCGGTGGAAATTGTCGCATCCGCGCCTGTGCAGGAACATGTGATAAAAGCGCCTTTTAACCTTGACGATTATTTCCCGGTGTTAAGATACAACCAGCTTGATCCGGCCGGATTTTTAGTTTCCGGGGTAATGGTGGCAAAATCTGTTTCCGGCGGGAAGTTTTACACGTCGGTCAGAAGAATGCAGTATCTTGGCGGGAACCGCAGCTGCCTTCTGGTTACTTCTTACGAGATGAGAAAGCAGATAAGCCGCTATGAGGAAATAAAGGAGCCTATGCCGGTAGCCTTTATGTTTGGCGTCAGCCCGGCGGTGGTTTTGGCGTCGCAGATAAGCACACATTATTATAATGCCGATAAATTCGCGGTAACCGGTGCGCTTTTGGGAGAGAACAGCCGGGTCGTAAATTGCCGGACGGTCGATTTGGCGGTTCTGGCTGACGCGGAGATGGTTCTGGAGGGAAATCTCTATCCCTGGCGCAAAGAAAAAGAAGGTCCTTTCGGGGAACTCGGCGGTTATTACGGCGGAGCATCCGAGCAGCCGGTGGTGGAATTCAGCGCGCTTACTTTTCGGGACAATCCGATCGCGCAGACTATCTTGGCCGGGAGCTGCGAAGAAAAGCTGCCGGAGGCGATAGCACGCGAAGTAGCGTTGCTGGCGGCGGTCAGTCAGACCGTGCCGGGCGTGAAGAGGGTGAACGTGACCATGGCGGGCGCAGGCAGGTTCCACGCGATCATACAACTCGACAAACAGACCGGCGCCGACGGTAAACAGGCCCTGTTGGCGGCGTTCAGCGCGGACAAGGACTTGAAACATGCGGTTGCGGTGGATATGGACGTCGATATTTTCAACCCCGAAGACGTGGAATGGGCTATAGCCACCAGAGTGCAGGCTGATTTGGATGTTTTCATTATCCCGGGCGCCATGGGTTCGCCGCTTGATCCGTCTCATCTTTTGCGGGGCGTAAGCGCCAAAATGGGGGTAGACGCCACCGTGCCGGCCGGCGGCCGGGGCTATGCCCGTACTTACATACCGGGCGAAGAGAAGACAAATATAGAAGATTATATATCATGACGACAGATGAAGGAGCTGGGTATTGTGGCGACGGGATTGTTGGAAACAAGAGGACTGGCCGACGCTTTGGATGCGCTTGACGCTATGCTGAAAGCCGCCGGCGTACGGCTGGGCTTGGTGAAACGTGTGGGCGGGGGTGTTGTTACCATAGTGGTTAAAGGCGAGGTGGCGGCGGTGGAAGCGGCGGTGGAGGCCGGCGCGCGCAAAGCCGTGAATGAGGGCGCAATGTTGCTTTGCTCTTATATCATTGCTAATCCTCACCCTGAATTGCGAAAATATCTGGCGGGGGAGGCGGAGATAGTTGAATGAGTTTGTGTCCGGAATAATAAACGAATTGCTTACGCCCGCGCGTACGGGCGGGGAAACGCCGCCGCGGCCGAATTACCAGCGTGACAAAAGCAAGAGGCGGCCGGAATGGGAAAACGGCAACAAACCTACTGGGCCAAGAGATAAATTAGCCGAAAATTACGCATTTTTGCGCAGCGCGGCCCTGGCGCGCAATATACCGCCGCCGGAGGACGCGCCGGGCCTTCGGACAAAAATCGCCGCGGCCGGCAACCTTCCCTGGCGCGCGTTGATGATTGAACAGCCAAGCGAACATTTGGCGCGCGATTTGAAGTTGAGATTGGGGAACGCGGACGCGATCGGACTGATCAAGGCGGAAACGGCCGGACTGGCCGCGTTGTTTGCCGTTGATGAGGCAATAAGCGTATTTGGTCTTGCGAACAGTATATTTAACTGCGATATTGAACGTACGCAAAACTTGTGTTTTTATTTCGCCGATGACAGCGTTAACGTGCGCAAGGTCGTGGAACGCTTTGCGCGCAGGGAAAATTTCAATTTTTACCGGGATGGTTTCCTGGTAAAGGAAAAGGTATCCAATTTTTTGAGCAGGTATATGAAGGCCAGCGCCCGCTTGCCGCTGGCGGCCCGGGAGGCGGTCGACGAATTGTCCCTTTGGCCGGAACTTAATAGATATTACACGGAGAACCGCGATTGCTTTATAAATTTTAAATTTGTAGCCGGCGCTCTTGTCGCTCAGGGAGACGAAGGGGAGATTTTAAAGGCGCTTGCGCGCGTAACCGGGAGGCGTGATCTTGTCTGACAATGCTATGGGGTTTATCGAAACGGCCGGTTACGCCGGCGCGCTTATTGCGGCCGATTTCGCTTTAAAAAGCGCAAATGTCAGGCTGGTCAGGATGGAACGGGTGATTGGAGTAAACAAGTTACTCAGCCTGACCGTCTGGCTGGAAGGCGAAGTGGCGGCCGTTCAGTCGGCGGTGGCTTCGGGAAGAACAGCGCTTGAACAAAACGGCATGTTTGTCCGCGTGCATGTTATCCCTAATATGGACGCCGGCGCGCGCTCTGTATTCAAATAATCATACAAAACATAGATGTGCAAAAAAGCGATAAAAGGGAGGAACAGAAAATGAAGGAAGCTTTGGGATTGATTGAGACAAAAGGGTTGGTCGGGGCGATCGAAGCCGCCGACGCTATGGTCAAGGCGGCCAATGTGGAAATTACCGGTTATGAGAAAATTGGGTTCGGCCTTGTAACAATTATGATCCGCGGCGACGTCGGCGCGGTAAAAGCCGCTACCGACGCCGGTGCGGACGCGGCCAGGCGGGTGGGGGAAGTTGTGTCTGTGCACGTTATACCGCGCCCGCACAATGAAGTGGAAAAAACCATTCTCCGTTCCGCCGTCAAGCCCGAAGCCTGAAAATGACCGGCCTGTAACCGGAATAAGCGGAGGGGCGCCATGAAAATAGGTCTTGTAATAGGTCAGGTTATCGCCACACGCAAAGATGAAAAGCTAGTCGGCTGCAAGCTCTTGATCACGCAGCCGGTAACGCCGGGGAAAAAACCGCAGGGAGAAAACATTGTCGCGGTTGATTCCGTGGGCGCGGGAGTCGGGGAATACGTTCTTTATGTCTCCGGTTCAGTCGCGCCCAAGGCGCTGCGCGATGTTAATACGCCTGTAGACGCGGTCATAGTCGGCATTATTGACAAAATAGAGTTATGACATGCCGTGCGTCCGGGAAACGGCGTCCGCCGGCTTAGAGGCGGAGAATATACCTGTGAATCTGAAGGTGTGAAGAATGAACGCGAATATAAATAAACGGGCGATACGCTTTCGCCGGATGATTGACACGCTGCTGAGCGCGCATAAAAATGAATGCGCCGACATAGTGCTGACAAACGGGCGTCTTGTAAATGTGCTCACACGCGAGATATATACCGCCGACGTAGCGATCAAGGATGAATACATACTGCTGACAGGCGATTGTTCCGGAGTCGTCGGCCCGCGCACCCGCATCCTTGACTTATCCGGCGGATTCATCTGCCCCGGCTTCATTGACGCGCATATGCATTTTGAAAGCTCCATGCTTACTGTTTCCGAATTCAGCAAATTATCAATCATATCCGGCACCACCACTCTGATAGCGGACCCGCACGAGATAGCCAATGTGGCGGGCATAGAAGGGATGCGTGCAATGATTGACGAAGCGGCTGTGCTGCCTAATCGGGTTCTTTTTACCATTCCCTGTATGGTTCCGGACGCTCCCGGGCTGGAAACAGCCGGGGCCAGCGTAACGTCCGGAAACGTAGGGTTGCTGCTGGGGCATGATTTGGTGCAAGGAATAGGCGAAATGCAGGGCTTTAGCAATGTAAAGCCGGTTTATGAGCATACGCCGTCGCTCATCGACGATTTATTGGCGAGCGTTTCTTTGGCTTTTGCGTTGAAAAAGACGGTGGAAGGCAATGCGCCCGGACTGTCCGGCGCGGATCTGGCGGCGCACATCCTGGCCTGCGGCGGCAGCACCTCTTGTCATGAAACTACATCCAAGGCGGAATGTATTGAAAAGTTGAGAAATAATATTACCGTGTTTATGCGCGAAGGTTCGACGCAAAAGAATATGGCCGAGTGCATAAAAGCGGTGACGGAAGACGGCCTGGATTCACGCAAGTTGGTTTTGGCGACAGACGATATGCTGGCGCAGGATTTGCTCGGTTTGGGGCATATGAACGAGATTATCAGAAGAACGATTGAGCAGGGCATTGATCCTGTGGAAGCGATACAAATGGCGACGATAAACGCCGCCAGGCATTTTGCTTTGAACGACATCGGGGCAGTCGCGCCGGGGAAGATAGCCGATCTGGCGATTGTCAGCGACCTGGAGAAAATGACGGTAAAGATGGTTTTGCTCAACGGTTCGATAGCCGCCCGCGACGGCGAACTGCTCCTTGCCATACCGCCCTACAAATACCCCAACCGTTTAAAAAACACCATACGCCGGGCGCCGGTAAAATATGAAGAGTTTTTTTGGCGCTCGGCTGAAAACAACGAGAAAGTCGACGTGATAAAAGTCATTCCCAATCAAAACCTTACCGGCCGGGAACAATGCGTCCTGCCGGTAAAGGACGGAATTGTGGCGGCTGACCCGGGACAGGACGTCATATATATTTTTGTTGTGGAAAGGTACGGCGCGACCGGGCGGACAGGCAAGGGATTCGTCAAAGGGTTTGGGCTGGAAAGAGGCGCCGTCGCCTTGAGCGTCGCGCACGACGCGCACAATATAGTGGCTTGCGGCGTTGATTTGCATGATGTCGCGCTGGCGGTCAACCGGGTAATCAAAATGGGCGGCGGGGTGGCGCTCATCAACGAAAGCAAGGTTATAGGGGATATTGCTTTGCCGATAGCGGGCCTCATGACCGATGAGCTGTCCGGCCGTGAAGTCAGTGAAAAAATCGCCGCTTTGGAACAGGCGGCCGCCGAACGGCTTGGCTGCAAACTGGCCGCGCCGTTCATGCACTTGTCCTTCCTGACGCTGGTAACCAGCCCGGAATTGAAAATAACCGACAAAGGGCTTGTAGATACGGTAAAACATGAATTTTTGAACGGCGCGGAAAAAGTTCCGACAAAGCCGTTTGTTCTAAAATCATAGGCGACAGCCTTTAAGTGTTACGGGGTACTAGGATTTCTGTGAAAGCGGGGATTGCCGTGGACTATGAAATTATAGATATATCGCAGGAAATTTACCAGGGAATGCCTGTATTTCCCCCGCATCAGCCGACGATGATCTTCCCGAACATAAGCCATGATGAAAGCCTGAAAAAAATGGGTTTTATGTTTGCCACCAACAACCTGCTGCTTAGCGAACACGGCCCCACTCATACCGACGCACCGTATGAATACGACTTGAAAGGCGAAACGATCGACCGGCTTCCGTTGGAAAAGTTCTTTGGGCAGGCTTTTTGCGTTGATTTAAAGCACATCGGCGAAGACAGTTTTATTGGCAAGGAAGATCTGCGGGAAGCGCTGGAAAAAGCCGGGTTTAAAATCACCAGGGGCGACATTCTGCTCATACACACAGGGCATTTTGCGCGCAGTTACGGGACGGATAAATGGCTTGCAAATTACACGGGTTTAAGTTATGAAGCGGCGGCATATCTTGCGAAAAGCGGTATAAAGATGATTGGCGTAGACGCGCCGTCGGTGGACAAAACCGGCGACGTGAATTATTCCGCGCATAAAGCCTGCCGTGAATACGGTATGTTAAATACGGAGAACCTGTGTAATCTTGACAAACTGATCGGTAAGAAATTTTTGTATATAGGCTTTCCGCTGCGGATACGAAACGGCACCGGTTCGCCTGTCAGGGCGGTCGCGGTCGTCGGCGGCGAAAGGAGAGCGTGAAGATGAGATTGAAAAAAGAAATAATAATAAAGCCTTATTCCGGCGCGGCGGCGGAAGTGCTGGAAGGGGAAGAACTTTGCATAATTGATTTGCAGGGGCAGCAGGTAAGCGATTTTGTCTGTTTCAACAAAGATGACTTAAAAGAACATGTTTCCCCTGTGCATATGCGTTCGTCGCTTTCCAGCCTGCGCCTTAAGGTAAATGATCTTTTGTACAGCAATTACCGCTCCGGAATGATGAAGCTGGTGGAAGACACCGTCGGCAAACACGATTTTTTCTTCCCGGCTTGTGATTACTACCGATATAAAGTGGATTTCGGCGTGGAAAATCATCCCAACTGTTACGACAATTTTATAAAAGCGCTGCGCATTTTCGGTATACAGCCGGAAACTTTGCCTGATCCTATCAATTGGTTTATGAACAACGAAGTAGACGTTAACGGCGATTATACAATCAGGCCGCCGCTTTCCAAGCCAGGCGATTATGTGCGGCTTCGGGCGCTTAAAAACTGTATTGTGGCTTGTACAACCTGCTCACAGGATTTTGTGCCGGTAAACGGGATGAAGGTAACGATGATAAAATTGCAGATATTCACGCATGTCTGTTGATATAAAAAGCGTGTCCGTACCGAACAAAATGAAAAGAGGGTGGTTATATGTTTTCAGGAGCAAATAAAAAGAGCCTGGAAAGATACGCCGTATGCTCTGTAGTACCCCGTAACACTTAAAAGTTTACCCAGACGCCGGTCTTTTCCCGCCGGGCGGTGTTGCTAAGCCTCGCCGAACCTTTGAAGGCCATGGACGGCCAAATGCTGAATTTGCCACGGACGGCAAGCATTCTGCCGGGTTCGCCTACATTTTGCATCTTGCCCGGCGAAAAAATCCTCGCCGTTCGCTGACAACCTTTAGGTGTTACAAGGCAGTAGCTGTTAAGCTAAAAACAAAAAAACAAAAATGGAGGATTGCGAAGATGTCTACAATTTCAAAAAAAAGTTTGTGGTTGGCCCTGTTGGTAATATGTACGCTTGTTATGGCGGCCGGCTGCGGGGGGAATACTCCCGCCGCTCCGGCCGCCAAGCCCGCCGCGACGCAGAC
>JAISPA010000102.1 GCA_031275255.1 Acidaminococcales bacterium
CTTTCTATATTTCGACTGATTATCGCGCAATTACAATTCATCCCGCCGCCTATGCTCTCACTGCGTGAGCAAGGTAGGCATTGAGGCGGGGGAATTCTTGTAAGATTTTAGTTAAAATCTTCAGCCTTCGGCCCTTACCTTGATCACGGCTTTGCGCACTTTGCCGGGACGGCCGCCGGCATGGCATTTTGTCCGATGTATGTCCCAGGGGAAAAAGATCATTATGGAACCGGTTGTCTGAAGGTATTCTTTCTCGTTCTGCACTTTGTCGAAAAACACATAATCTTCCTTGAGGTTCTTCTCTTTCACGCTCTGGAGCCCGGGGTCTATCGGCGCGTGGTAAACGGTCTCGCTGCCTTTGATTATGTATTGTATGTCGATGTATTTGTAATGCGCCTCCGCCGTTTGCGCTTCTTTGTGCGCCGTGCTGTAGGACAATATGTACAGATAGATATCCTTGCCTTCGATTTCATGCCGCCCGTCCGGCAGGGCGTCCAGATCCGCGTCGCGCAGATAAGCCAGCGCCCGCGATAGCCTGAGCGGCAGATAAGGCAATAGCTCGTCAATTTTGCATCTGTGTTCTACTATCATGCCAAGCGCCTCCTTTATTGCCGATAAATTTTATTGGACAACCACCGTTTTTTCAAAGATCGGCGCCCAAAACTCGCGTTCGCTGCCCGGGGCGACAAAAAACAGGAAGTTTACGCCTTTGCCCTCATGGTTGAAAGCGAACCCGGCGGCGTAAATATTCGCCATAAAACCGAACAGGCTGCCGGAAAGCCGCAAATCCGATTTAAAGCCAAATTCGCCGTTTATCATGGCCGCTTCAATGTCCGGCCATTCAAAGCCGAAAACCAGCGTCTGATTGGTGTAGAGTGAATATATGGAATCGCGGCTGTAGATTTTAAATACCTTCCGTTTGCCGCTTTTGTCCGGCGGCGCATACAAACTGCCGCCCGACTCGCTCATCTTATGCATATACATGAATTCCGCCCGGATCCGTTTTTGCGCGGCAAGGATTTTTTCCAACTGGCCGTATTCAAGGCGGAATTTGTCTTTTTCCTCGCGGGGCCTGCCGCCGCCATCCCCTTCCAAAATGGCGTCGTCCAGAAAGAACGCCATTATCGCGGCGCTGCGGTAACTTTCCCCGTCGTTTAAGACGACTTGGTACATGTTGAACCGGCGGAAGAACTCTCTGGCCTGGGCTTCTTCTGCGGGCGCAAGGAACGTCTTCAGGCTGTCCGATATGTCAATTTCCACTACGTAGGCGTCGGCAGGCAAATTCAAAGCGCCGCCGGCGGCGGGCACTTGCCTGTAGCCGCCTGACGCGTAACATTCGCCCCAAAGCGGCGGCCCCAAAAGCAGGAAGGACAGGAAGGACGCCGTCAATATTTTGCAGAGCTTGTTCATGCTTTAGCCTCCTAACGCGCGGCCGGCTTAAAGCCGTCCGTCATGATTTGATCAAACGTCCGCGTCCAGAAAGAACGCTCGCTGTCAAAGGTAACTACGGCCAGCAACGCCGGTTTTTTCCCTATGCCAAACATATACCTTTTCACATAAAAAGCGGAAAAAAGGCCGTTGCTGTCGCCGGTTGCCCTGACGCCATGGCTTAAGGCGGGTTTTTTGTTTATCGTGATAAAGTCCAGGTCCTGCCATTCGTACTCTAGGGAATGATTGTAATCAAACAGGTCGGTGTATGCCACTTTCCGCACCGGGCCGCCAAAGTCCGGTTTTTTAGCGCGGGGGAACATCTTTTCCGTTTCTTGCTTTTGCTGCTCGTACCAAGCCAGGGCTTGCTCTTTTTTTTGTTCGGTCATTTTGCCTTTGAAAACATCCGGCAGGAATTTTTCCGTTTCCTGATTGCTTTTCATGGCAACAAGCCAAGCGGTGTAATCGTTGCCGCCGTCTGGGACGCTTAGCATATAGACGTTCACGGCGCCGAGCGCAAAGCGTAAAGATTGGTCATTTAGTATTTTAAACAGTTCGGTGATTTTAAAATAAAGTTCAAAGTCTTCCCGGTAATACATACGGTACTTTGCTCCGTTCGCGTAGTCACTTGCCAAGTCAAGCAGGGAAAGAACGTCTATTTCCACTATCCGCGTGCCGGCCGGCAACCGGATCTGCCCGGCGGGGAGCGATATATAGGCTTGTTCCTTTGCGTAGCACTTCTCGCCCGCCGCTACAGTGAAAACCAGCAAGAATAAAAGCAAGGAGAAAAAAAGGCCTCCCCTTTTTTTCATGGCGCACCTCCTGACGAAATTTTTACCATATTTTCCCTACATAATAGTTTAACCCATCATGGCATATAAAAACAATAAAAATAATGGCTGATGCGCCAAATAAATAAAGAGCGAACGCTTCCCCAGAAAAGCCGCCGCCCTTACGGCAGGGTTGCCGCAAGGGCGCGCTTTCAGCGGCGCGCGGCGCCGGCCGGCGGCCAGGCCCGCGATAAAGGCGGCCAGCCAGGGGAACAGGGGGTAATAATCCACGCTGTGAAACCCCTGCGGCGTTACGCCAAAGGGCAAAAGATACGCCGCGCCCGTATTTATGCCAGGGGCAAGCCAACCGGCGGCAACGGAAAAAGCAGCCGCCAAAAACAAAGAAAAATCGCTTTGCCCGCGCAAAAGGGGGGCCAGAAAAAGCGCACAGCTCAAAAAGTGCAGTATCCCAAACCGCACGTAACTTTCCCCCAAAAAGCTGTAAGTCGCGGCGCTGACCAGCAGCGCGCCGGCCAGCGCCCGGAAAGCGCCGCGCCTTGCGCGCCCGTTTGTATTGGCGCCGGCCGTCCAGCCGGACACGCCTATGAACAGCATGACGGTAAAATAGCGCAGCGCCTGCCACCAGCCGTGCCGGTAGCCGGTGGGGCAGCCGAAGAAATCCTCCAAATCCACCGCCAGATGAAAGATCAGCATCAGAAACACTGCCAAGCCCCTGGCCGCGTCAAGCGGCATATTCCTGCCCAAGGCCTTTTGCCCCCCCGCTGGTAAAAAATCAAAATATCTGCTAGAATATAAAACTGCCATATTTTTTATCGCTGGACTTATACTGGCGACCGCCGGGCAACAACATTTATTTTACGTCGGCAAAGGCATATTCCGGCCCAGCCCTTCGTTGCCATGAATCCATGCGAATGCAGCGAAGCAGCCCAGACCCTAATTTTCCCTGGATTGCCGCGTCGCCCCGCTCCTCGCAAGGACAGGGGGGAGCGGCCACAAGGGCGGGAAAGGTCGGCGGCAGTTTGTCGCGGCAATATATAGTACCTTGTAACACCTAAATGTTGTCAGCGAACGGCGAGGATTTTTCCCGCCGGGCAAGGCGCAAAATGCAGGCGAACCCGTAGGTTCGGCGAGGCTTTGCAACACCGCCCCGCGGAAAAAAAGACCGGTGTCTGGTAAACTTTTAGGTGTTACGGGGTACTAGTACATTGACAAAGTTATATCTTAGGATATAACCATTTTAGCTTGATCCTTGCATCATCCGTTGAGAACTGCCAATCGACCGATTTCGTGTCGGCGTTTCGTTTGCTTTCCCAAGCCGAAACT
>JAISPA010000051.1 GCA_031275255.1 Acidaminococcales bacterium
GGCAAGGTTACCCAGGTAATGGCTTTTCTGCCGGAAAACGAACAAAAAGTGCTGCGGGGCATTTATCTGGAGCATCATTCGCCGGACACGCTTGCCGGGATAATAAAGGTCAGCCAGGCGCACATCTATAGATTGCACAAACAGGGTGTAAGACGTATTCGCGGCCTGCTCTCACGTTTTATCCACGAACTGAAATGGTAAAAAAAGGCGAAAAAACAATGCATCAGCCATATAACCCGCGTTATTCGGGCTATACGGTCTGAAACGCCAGTACAGGCAAAAATGCGCCTGGTCAATAAATTTGTTTTTGGCCGATTATGCATTAGAGGTGTATTAAGGTGAAAGAGCAAAGATACGCTTTGTGCCGCCGGATACGTTCAGTAAAATCATGGCTGAGCCGGGCGGAGAAAAATTTCGACGATGCCGACGATATGCGGGGAGAGCTTAATCTTTTGCTGGCGGAGGCGGAATTGCAGCGTCTGCGGGAAACGGAAGGAAAAAAATCGGCGCGGCGCGGGCATGTTATGGCCGCCGCCTTAGCCGCAGGCATTGTTTTTATTTCCTGGACCGCCTGGGACGTTTTGCAGCGGCCGGGCCGCCAGCACGGCGCAGCGGAAGTTTCGGCCAAAGAAAGCGCGGGTGCGCAACACATAGAACGAAAAGAGGAGAAGCCGGTGCTGGCGGCCGCGGAGGCGGAGCCGCCGGCTGCCCAGGTTTCCAGGGAAGAAGAACCGGCGCCGGTCACGGCGGCGTCCGCGCCGGAGAAAGGCGAGTCCGTTTTCAGCGAAAGCGACCTGCGCGATTTCGTGCGAACTGCCGGCAAGGCTTTGCGCAGTAATATTTAATTATAGTTTACGCTATTTATAACAGGGGGTTGTGATGGAAATAACGGATTATTGCAAAAAAGGCCTTGGTATTGGCATTATGATCATACTTATGCCGATATGCACAGCCGCAGCGGTGGAAGGAACTGTCGGCGAGAGCGCGGGCGAGGCGGTGCGCGCGGAAGAAACCGGGCAATTGGGAATATCCCCGGCGGCGGATTTACCGCCCGTGATAGCCGCCCAATCCGTGCCGATTGCGGCTAAGCCGGGAAACCAGGCGGCGGCGCTGGGCAAGACGGTAACCGAGGTTACCGTGGACGGCGGCAAAAACGTCCCTACCGACAATTTAATACCGCTTTTTCGCGTAAAACAGGGCATGACTCTGTTTGAGGACGGCGTGAGCCAGGACTTGCAAATGATCTACGAAACAGGCTGGTTTTATGACGTTCAGGCGGAATACTCGCTTGTGCCCGAGGGAGTAAGAGTAAGCTACAAGGTCAGCGAAAACCCGGTGCTGGATAAAACGATCATCACCGGCAGTTCAATTTATTCCGACAACCTTTTGAAAAGGCTGCTTGGCCTTGAGACCGGGCAGGTAATAAACAGCAAGCGCCTGAGCGAAGGCATGCGCGCGATTGAGACCGCTTACAACCGCGACGGGTATATACTCGCGCGGGTGATAAATATCGACATGCAACCGGACGGCGTACTCGGAATCAATATAAACGAAGGCATTATCGAAGGGTTCAGCATCGTCGGCAACAAAAAGACCAAAGACCGGGTGATCCTGCGCGAACTCAGACTTTACAAAGGCGAGCCTTTCAATGTCAACGACGGGCGGCGCAGCATGCAGCGCGTATTTAACCTGGGTTTTTTTGAGGATGTGAATATAAAGCTCAATCCCGGACGTACGCCAAACGGCGTGGAAGTAGAGGTAACGGTCGTGGAAATGCCGACAGGCACTTTCGGCATAGGCGCAGGTTACAGCGAAGCCGACGGCCTTGTCGGGATGATCATGCTCGGCGACAAGAATCTGCGCGGAACCGGCGACAGCATAAACGTACGCTGGGAATTCGGCGGGGTTGACAACAAAAACTACGACCTCGCCTACCGCCATCCCTGGCTGGACAGGCACGGCACCACTTTGGGGTTTAACATATATGACGTAACCCACGAATATGAAGAACTTGACGACGACGGCCATGAAAAAGCCTATTACGACCGCAAGCGCAAAGGCATGGAGTTTTATCTGTCCCGGCCGGTCAATGATTACATCACCGATTCCGTTACTTTTAAATTCCGCGACGATATCTATGTGCGCCCGGTTCCGGGCGAAGAACCGCAATATTATGAAATGTTCCCCGGGGAAAAGGCGGGCAGCTTTGGCAAAACCCACAGCATCGTCCTCAGCCGCATGATCGACAAGAGGGACAACATACACAACCCCACGCGCGGTCAGTTCGCCCAGTTTTCCGGCGAATTCGCCGGTATTATAGGCGGCGACTTTGATTTCAACAAATATACCGTCGAAGGGCGCGCGTACTTTCCCGCCGGGCGCGGCAACGTTTGGGCTTTCCGCGCCGCGGTAGGCTACGCCACGGGCGTCATGCCTATAAGCCAGCGTTTTTCATTAGGCGGAGACTCTTACCTGCGCGGCTACAAAGACGACCGCTTTTACGGCTACAAAATGCTGTCAGGGACCGCCGAATACCGTTTTCCCATCGCGAAGAATTTCCAGGGAGTCGCCTTCTCCGACGTCGGTTATGCCTGGGACAAAGGAGACGCCATAAACCTTAACGACGTGGAATACGGCTACGGCGTGGGTTTAAGGATAAATTCCCCGCTGGGTCCGATACGTCTTGATTACGCGCACGGCGACAGATGGCGCCTGCATTTTAGCTTCAGCACACAGTTCTGACCCTGTGCGGCGTTTTATGAAATCAATGCGGCTGCTGCTGATTTTATTGGCGATAGTCTTAGGGTTTCCCGGCGCGGCGGCCGCGCGGCCGGTGGAAGAAATAACGGTGAATGTTTTTGACGTAACAGGCAACGCGGGCGCTCCGGTCCTTGCGCGCATGGCCTACAGCATGAAAGCGGCGGGCGAACAAATCATGGCCGGCAAGCCGGTTGACTATATTGAGTTTAACAACTACATGTATTCGACCGTACTGGCCGACGTCGCCAACAGGGTCTTCACCGGCTACAACACCGAAGAAATCCTGATAACCCCCGGGGAAGAAACAATCGTTGATTTTTACGTAAGACCGTGGGGGCCGGTAACAGACGAGGTAAAAGTGGCGGTTCACTTCTCGGGCGCAGATGAATTGTGGTTTGACCTGTTTCAGGAAGAAACGGACACCTTGCGTCTTGCTGCCGGGCGGATACTCAAAGGCATATCCGTAGACGCCGTCGACTGGGCCGGCATCCTGGCCAAAAAAGCGATCCGCGAAACCCTGGAAGCGCAAATGCCTTATTTTAAGGCTACGGCCGACGTGTACCTTGACGGGAACGCCGTAGTTGCCGACATTGTACTCTCGCCGGTCGGACGCAATGTGCAAGGGGTAAATTATGAATTGCGTTCTTATACCATGCCGACGCTGGTTTTAAACGACGCCAGAAAGCGCCTGGGCGATTATGCGGGAAAACTGCGCGGGTTGCCGGTGGAATTTGTGGCGCGGTATGAAAAGGAGATAAAGAAAATCATAAAGGCGCGGGCGGAAGAAGAACGCATAGCGCGCCAATACGGCCTTAAAGCCGGCGTTGAGCTGTCCGCCGGCGTGGACGCCGACGTTGTTATAGAGCTTGATTCGGAGGAATACCGTTTTTGGATAGAAGGGTACATTGATATTGCCCGCGCGGACAGCAGTGCGTCCGGCCGGGCGCATATCGGCAGGCTGATTTCCCGCAAAGACGAAATTTTCCTCGAAGCCACTTTTTACACAAATGAGGTGCGCTGGAAAGTTGACCCGGGCATTTCCCGCCGCTGGGCAAATACAGCCTTGAGTGCGCTCTACCGGTTGCCTGACCGCAAGGCGGGCGTGCGGCTGGAAATTGAGTTTTTGAAAAACTGGCTCTTGCGGGCGGAAAGATTTGTCAGCGCCCGCCGCCCCGAATTCGCCCTGCGTTACCGGCTACATGAATTTCTGGCCTTTGAGTTTATCGTGGGCGAGAAAGAAAACTACTTCCGGGTGGTCGGCAATTTGTGATAAATTTGTGATAGTTGCGCAATTATAATTGAAAGTCTCTTTTGACACTGCTATAATGAAATTATCAAAATTAAGGAAGAGGTTATGAAATGAAAAACACAAACAAAAAAAATGTTAAAATCATCGCATTAACTATTGTTGCCTTTTTTGCCTTGGGCATAGTGGGCGTTGCCATTACTCAGACGCAGGTTAGTTTTGCCGCGCCGGCGCAGAATTCGGCGATCGGCTATATCGATATGCGCCGGGCGATACAGAGCCACCCGGACATGCCGAATTACCAAACGGAAATGCAAACGGAAAGTGAAACCCTGCAAAAAGAATTTGATGAAAAATCCGCCGGCATGAACGATCAGGAAAAGCAGCGTTACTTGGTACAGCTGCAGCAGCGTTTGCGGCAAAAAGACGAAAGCCTGCTCAGCGCCATAAACGCGAAAATTGAGGAAGTTGTAAAAAAGATCGCCGCCAATAAAGGCTTGTCGGTGGTAGTGCTAAGGGAAATCGTCATCTATGGCGGCACGGATATAACCGAGGACGTCATAAAAGCTTACGCCAAATAATTAAAGAAAGCGGCGGGTTTTTGCCCGCCGTCCGCCCATATACCCTTAGCGATGGCAGCGCGGAGACCCGTTCAATGGGTCTCTTTTGTTGCGAAAATAATCAGGGGGGGGCGAGTAATGAGAGAATTGCCGATCGCCTTGTTGTTGACGGCCTTGCTGTTTCTGGCGCCGGCCTGCAGCCGGGAAAAGCCGGAGGCCTCGCCGGCGGGCGCCCTCGCCGCGCTTGATTTTAAAAAAGCCCTGGCGGCCCATGATCTTTATCCCGGCTGGCAGACGGCGGTCAATAATGAATCGGCTTTGCTTAAAAGAAAAGCAGAGCAAACCGGTTTGCTCAAAACGCGTACGGCTGCCGCGGGCGAAATAGAGGCGCTGGATGAGGCTGGCCTTGAAAGTTTCCGGCAAGCCGGTTTGACCGTACAGATAAGCGAGCTGCGGTTGGCAGAAAGGGCGCGCCTTGACGGCATAGAACGTGAGGAGAAGCGCAGGATCGCGGAAAACCTGCAAAAAGCCTTAATCGTCATTGAGGAAGAATACCGGCTGCCGCTTTTCAATCTCAAAACCAATATAGAAGCGATCGTCCCTTTGCCGCGCCGGCGGGAAGAAAGCCGCGCGCAAAAAGAGAGGCTGCTGGCCGTGCTGGAAGAGCTGCAGGCGGAGAAAAACGCCAAAATAAATGCCCTCTACGAAGAAGCGCAAGTCTCCTTGCGGCAGGTTATGAAAGATCAGGAAGAAGCATCCGCCCTGCGCATCCGGAAAGCGGCGGAGAATTTGCGGCAGGGGGGCAATCCGGCGGACGGCGGTGCGCGCCGCCCGGATACGCCGGAAAACATTTACGCGCAACTCGCCGCTTTGGAAAAAGAATTGACCGAGCAGCGAATCGCCAAAGACCGGCTCTATGCGCGTATGTACCAAGACATCGCCAGCCAGGCCGCCAGAGTAGCCGTACAAAGTAAATATGCGGCGGTCTTGACTGACGTCAAAATAAACATAGCAGCCGCAGACATTACGGACGAGGTAATCGCCGGGCTGCCAAAAAATAAATAAAACAGGCAATCTGCGCTGAAAAGGAGCGAACCGGCCCAATGAAAAGGATTTTTTTACTTGTAATATTTTTAATAACCTTTGTTATCGCCGGCTGCGGCGGACGCAGCGCCGATTTTGGCTATGTGGACATGCAAAGGGTAGTGGCGGAAAGCGCCAAGGTAAAAGAATTGCAGTCGCAAATACAACTAAAGGCGGAGGAACTCAGCGAACTTGACGAGAAGGAAAAAACTTCCCTGAACGCGGAAGAATACCAGCGCAACCAGCAATTGCGCCGGGGAGAAATGACGGCCTTGAGCAAAGATATAGAAAACCAGTTTGAAAACATTCTCAACCAGGCCATGTCGGAAGTCGCGAAAGACAAGGGCTTGGGCGCGGTGTTAGCCAAAAACAGCGTCCTGCATGGCGGGATAGACGTTACCGACGATGTGCTGAAAAAAATCAATTGATGTGAGGGCTGCTATGCTGGCTGGAAAAACCTTAAGCGAGATCGCCGGCTTGATTGAAGGTACGGTTACCGGTAACCAGGGCACGCTGATTTTCGGCGTTACAAATATAGAAGACGCCGGGCCGCAGGATATAACCTTCGCCGTGGCGCCGCATCTTCAAAAAGCGGAAAAATCAGCCGCCGCCGCGGTGATCATTCCCCGGGGAGCGTCCTTTTCCCGCGCCAAGCCGGCGATCGCGGTCGACAATCCGCGCGCCGCTTTCGCCCGCGTGCTGGAGCTTTTCACGCCGGCGCCGCTCATTGAAAGAGGAGTGCACCCGGCGGCGGTCATCGCCGGCAGCGCGCAGATCGGCGCGAACGCCGCGATCATGCCGCTGGCGGTAATTGACGAAGAGGCCGAGATCGGCGACGGCGCGGTGGTTTATCCGCACGTCTATATCGGGCGCGGCTGCAGGATAGGCAAAGACTGCCTTATTTACGCAAACGTCAGTGTTTACGCCGGCTGCCAAATCGGCGACCGGGTCATCATCCACAGCGGCGCGGTCATTGGCGGCGACGGTTTCGGTTATGTCGATATCGGGCGGGAACATCGCAAAGTGCCGCAGGTAGGCAATGTGGTATTGGGTGATGATGTGGAAATAGGCTGCAACGCCTGTATTGACTGCGGCACGACCGGCAGCACGCTGATCGGCAAAGGCACGAAGATCGACAACTTAGTGCACGTCGGCCATAACGATGTTATCGGCGAAAACTGCCTTTTGATTGCGCACGTCGGCATCTCCGGGAGCGTGCGGGTCGGCAGCAATGTTACCTTTGCCGGCCAGTCGGCGACGGTAGGGCATATAAAAATCGGCGACAATTGCGTTTTTGGCGGCAGGGCCGGGATCATATCGGACGTGCCCGACAACTCGGTATATGCCGGCTTTCCCGCCCAACCGCATAAAGACTGGCTCAGGCAGGAAGCCTTGCAGAGGAAACTGCCCGAATTTTTCCGGCGTTTGCGGGAACTTGAGACACAAGTTAAAGAATTGGGGCGAAAAAAATAGCGGCCGGCCGGGAATATATTTAGCGCGAACCGTCCGGCGGAGGGGTTCTCTCGATGGCAGCAAACGACGGAGGACGCTGTATAAAAAATAAAATCATAATTTTACTGCCGCTTTTATTTTTCGGCGGTTTACTGCCGCCGGCCGGCGCGTCCGTCAACTATAAAGGCATAGACGGCCTGATCAACATCCCGTCCGCTTATGTCCGCTCGTCCTGGAAGACGGGAGTGGGTTATTTTTACGCAAACGGCGGCGGCGTGGTCGCGGGCAACGTCAATCTGCCCGGGGATATGGAATTGGCGTGTAAATACAAATTAGACGGCTGCGGGTTGGCCGACGGCAGCTATAGCCTGAAAATCGCGCTTTTGCAAGAAAAAATATTAGCGCCGGCCCTGGCCGTCGGGGTGGAAGACCTGACCGGCGAAGAGCGCCGCGCCTGGTATCTTGCCGTGAGCAAACAGGGACCGTGGGGATTTCGCCTGCACTTGGGGGCAAAAAGCGCCGCAGGGCTTTTTTACGGACTGGAAAAACAGTTCAAATTAAAAGGCGATCTGCGAAAAATGTTTCCGTTTATTCCACTTTTCACCCTGATGCTGGAATACGACGGTCATAGCTTCAATTACGGCGTTTATGCGCGCAATTCACGCGGAATGAGGGTAGACTTCGCCTGGCGCGGGTTTGACAACAGATTTATGGTCGGCGTACAAAAGGAATTTTGAGGCGGAGCGGGATATGTGGCAATACTATCTGATGAAGGCCGTAAGCAGACTGGCCTGCCTTTTGCCGGACAGGGCGCGGCAATTGGCCGGTAAGGGCCTGGGCAGAATATTCTGGGCCGGCGTCCCCCGCTGGCGAAAAAATCTGGCGACGGCGCAAGCGGCAATGTGCCTTAAAGTTTCCGAGTCCGCAGCTAAGGCCATAGTAAAAGACAGCGTACTGAAATACGGCGGCATGATCATGGAAGTCCTGTCTTTTCCCCTCCTGGACAAAGACAATGTACGCGATAAAGTAGTATTTGCCGACGAAGGGCGGTTTAAGGAAATAATTGCGCGCCCTGAAGGTTTCGTGCTGGCGACGGCTCACTTCGGCAACTGGGAACTGCTGGGCGCGGCCCTTAGCCTTTGCGGCTGCCGGCTGGTCGCGGTGGCGCAAAAACAGCATAACGCCGCTATGGACAGATTCATCAACGAATACCGCGCCTTGGTGGGCGAACATGTTACTTACCGCACGGGCGTGATGGAAATGGCGCGTATGCTTGAAAAAGGCTTTGCCATCGGCCTTTTGGCGGATCAGGACGGCGGCAAAGGCGGCGTAAAGGCGGAGTTTTTCGGCCGCGAATCTTCCTGCCCCAAAGGGCCGGCCGCCCTTGCGCGATTGAAAAAAACGCCTTTGTATCTTATGCTTTTGCGTCAGCAGGCGGCCGGCCGGCATGAAATATTCATCAGCGAGCCGATAAAAGGGGAAATTACCGGCGACCGGGAAACGGACATAAGAAACACCACGGACGCGCTGATGAACATGTTGGAAAGGGAAATCAGGAAAGCCCCGGCCATGTGGTTTTGGCTGCACGACCGCTGGAAGGCGAAAAAACATTTTTATCGCTGAACACGCCCGGACATGCGGGGTCGCCAAATTTCCCGCTTTGGGTACTGGAAGTAATTAATATTATTCCCCGGCTAAAATCATGGTATCTTTGCGGCTGATTTGCCGCGCCGCTTTGTTTGAAATCATCTCCATGTTTTTACCGGGGAGCAGTATAAGTCGCAAAAATCAAACCCTGTTACACGCATACATATAAAATAATTGAGGAGGTTCATTTTGGCGGCAAACAGGCAGAAACAAAACACGATCGCGGCAAGTTTTTCCTACAAAGGCATAGGACTTCATTCCGGCAAACCTGTCCTGATTGCCTTTAAACCCTTGCCGCCAGGCCGGGGGATAGAGTTTGTCCGCGTGGATCTGCCGGGGCGGCCGGTGATACCGGGCAAAGCGGAATACGTCGCTTCCACGCTGCGGGCGACGACTTTAAGCTGCCGGGGAGCCGATGTATTTACGGTAGAACACATTCTCGCCGCTTTGTTCATAGCGGAAATAGACAATTGTCAAGTAGAACTGGACGGGCCGGAGCCGCCGGCGGCCGACGGCAGCGCGGCGCCCTTCGTCTGGCTTATTGAGGAGGCGGGCCGGGCGCAGCAGGCGGCGGAAAGGACGATCGCGCGGATAGACAGGCCTTTGGCCGTATACGACGGCGGACGTTATCTTCTGGCCACCCCTTATGAAGGGCAGAGATTTTCTTTTCTTTCTTTAAGCGACCACCCGCTTTTGGGCGCGCAGTATTTTGACGCACAAGCCGGGCGGACTGACTTTGCCGGTGAAATCGCGCCCGCCCGGACGATTGCCTTTACGCATGAAATCGAGGGGCTGAAGGAAATGGGCCTGGGCCTGGGCGGAAGCCAGGACAACGTAATAGTTTACGACGGGGAAAAACCTTTGACCCCTTTGCGCTTTGCCGACGAACTGGTGCGCCACAAGCTGCTCGATCTTATGGGCGACCTTTTTCTGGCCGGCCGTTTTTACGGACATATCACGGCGGTCAAATCCGGACACGCCCTGAACACGAAGCTGGCTTTGCAAATAGCGCGGCACTGGCGGCAAGCGCAGGACTGCCCCTTGTAACTGTTTTTCGCTTTGCCGCAGGCAACCGGAATTTTTCCAGGCCGGCGCTTTTTACCCGGAAATTACGCAAAACAAAGGAGTGGGAATAGCGTGATAAGTTTAGATATTTTGCAAATACAGGAAATTTTGCCGCATCGGTATCCTTTTTTGCTGCTTGACCGCATACTGGAACTGGAACCGATGAAGCGCGGGCTTGGCTTGAAGAACGTAACCTTCAACGAAATACATTTTCAGGGACATTTCCCCGGCCAACCGATCATGCCGGGCGTACTCATCTGCGAGGCGATGGCGCAGGTCGGCGGGGTGGTGCTTTTGTACCCGGAGGAACACAGAAACAAGCTGGCCTTGTTTACCGGCATAGACAAAGTAAAATTCCGCCGGCCGGTTGTGCCGGGCGACCAGTTGCGCATGCAGGCGGACATTCTGAAAACCAAAAGCAGCATGGGCAAAATCGGCGCCACAGCGTATGTGGAGATCGGAAGAGCGTCGTGTAGGGAAAG
>JAISPA010000052.1 GCA_031275255.1 Acidaminococcales bacterium
CATAAAGGCGAAAACAACCGAGCCTAAAAAATATGCGGCGGCGTTAAAATAAAGCGCCGTCTCAACGCTGAAAAAAGCCAATGCGCTTCCGCCCAGCGCCGGGCCGAATACCCGCGCCGCCTGGTCGACAAAACTGCTGTAAAAAACCGCATCGTCAACAAGGTCGAGCGGCGGTATTTCTTTGATTTTCGCGTTTTTGGCGGGGGTGGAGCAGGCGGTCAGGACGCCGAGCAGCAAAAGGAAAAAGAGCAGCAGGTAAAATTCCCCGACGTTCGCGATAAAGAGCATAACAATCGCCCGCATTGCGCCTGCCGCCGCCAGCATACGCCCGCGATCCGTCCGGTCGGCGATCACGCCGCCCAAGGGGCCGAAAAATACTATGGGCGCAATGATGACAAAAAGCACCATGCTCATTTTTACCGGAGTAACCTGCCAGCGGAACCCCGCAAGGGCCAGTATGGCGATGATGCCGAACCAGTCGCCCAATACGCAGATGCTCTGCCCTAAAATCAATATGCGGAAATCTTTTATACGCCAAAGGTCATTATTCACGGCGGAACTCTTTCAACCTGATGCTTTCGCAATCCGTTTTTTCAAAAGTTACGGTAATTTGTGGATAACGCTGTTTGAAATAAGCCAGGTTGCTTTTTTTATGCCCGGCCGCCTGAGAAAAACAGCGCGCGGGAACGCTAAAAACAGCCTCTCCCTCTCCCCCGCGCTCCGCCAATACCGCCTCAATGGCCTTGCGGCAGCGGCGGGCGGCGACAAGCTCGCCGAAAGCCGGATGATAAGGCCCGGCCAAAACTCCCTGCTCCCGCAAGCCGGCATCGTCGTGCAGTCCTGTCCTGATAACCTTTATGCCATGGCCGCTAACTTTGTCGGCAATGTAAGCGGCTTCCTCAACTGCCGACTCCAATTCAAAAGCGGCCAGCAATCCTTTTTCCCAGGCGGCGGCAAATTCCGTGCCGGCCAAGATAAGCAACGGATATATCCTAACAACTTCCGGCTTTATTTCTATGACTTTCTCGGTCGTAGCGACAATGCTGTGCCAAGTCTGCCCCGGCAGGCCAATCATTAATTGCAGGCCGATTTTCAGGCCGGCGGCGTGTAAAAGACACGCCGCGCCGACTACGCTTTGCGCGTCATGCCCGCGCCGGGCGAGGGCAAGCACTTGATCGTCCAGAGATTGCGCGCCGATTTCCACCAGATCGACTTCATAGGCCAAAAGCCGGCGCACAACTTTTTTGTCAATATAATCAGGCCGCGTGGACAGACGTATTTTATTGATTTTGCCTTCACGCCGTAAATTTTGCGCCATTGTCAGCAAGGTTTCCTGCGTTTCTTCCGGCAGCCCCGTAAATGAGCCGCCGTAGAAAGCTATTTCTTTTTCCGCCTCGCCCGGCCGCCATTTCAGCCCTTCCGCAATTTGCTCCCTGACCTTGGACAAAGAAAATCCCGTCTGCCGGTTTATGGCGTGCTGATCACAAAAGGCGCATCTGTGCGGACAGCCGGCGTGATTTATAAACACCGGAATAATATGCGGCATATATACCTCCGGTTATACGTTGTCTTTTGGGGAGAAACAGGGAATGATAATAACGCCGCCTCAGGCGGCGTTTGTTATTGGTTTTGCCCGCTCACGGCGGCGCAGTAAGCCCATCCAGTTCCGACAGCGCCAATTTCGCCGCCGCCTGTTCGGCCTCTTTTTTGGATGAGCCTTCGGCGGAAGCGACAATTTTGTTGTTGACTAGGACCGCCATTTTAAAAACTTTGTTATGCCCCGGCCCGGACTCGGAAAGCAAAAGATAACCGACGGACGAATTATTGTCTTTTTGCACTATTTCCTGCAATCTCGTTTTAAAGTCATATTTATCTTCGGTAATATCAGGCGAATCCAATTCTTCCCGCGTAAGGGAAACAGCCAGTTTATTCGCCGCTTTCCAGCCGCAGTCAATATAACAGGCGCCAATAACCGCCTCCAGAGCGTCCGCCAGTATGGAACTGCGGTTTCGGCCGCCGGAGGTTTCCTCGCCTTTACCTAAAAGTATGTAATCGCCGAGCGCGAGCGCCCGCGCGTAACTGGCCAGGGCCGATTCGCACACGACTTTCGAGCGCATTTTGGTCATCTCGCCTTCCGGCATGTCGGGAAATTTATTGTAGATATAGGTACACACCGCCATACTCAAAACAGCGTCGCCTAAAAACTCCAGTCTTTCATTATGTCCCGGTTTGGGAATGGTCTTCGCTTCGTGCGCAAACGAAGTATGCGTCAGCGCCCGGTCGAGGAGGCTAATATTGCACAATTTTATATTGAGTTTTTGACAAAGCTGCTCTAACATGGCGTTGCGCGCCGCTTTTTTTTCCATTGTTGATTAAATTTCTCTTTTTATCGATATTTTTTAAAAATAAGCGTGGCGTTATGCCCGCCGAAACCAAAGGAGTTGGAAAGAGCGCAATTGACTTCGCTCTTTCTGGCCACATTGGGAACGTAATCCAAATCCATATCCCCGTCCTGGTTTTCATAATTTATGGTGGGGGGAATAAGGCTGTTTTTTATCGTAAGCACCGTCGCTATGGCTTCTATCCCGCCGGCCGCGCCCAAAAGATGCCCGGTCATTGATTTTATTGAGCTTACGGCGAGGTTTTTCGCGTGGCCGCCAAAAACCTCCTTGATCGCGTTTGTTTCATTTAAATCGTTCATCGGTGTAGATGTGCCGTGTGCATTTATATAATCGACTTCTTCCGGCTGAATACCGGCGTCGGTCAGCGCCGCCTGCATACATTTCGCCGCCTGCCGCCCGCCGGGCGCCGGGGCCGTTACGTGATAGGCGTCGGCGTTTTCGCCGTAACCGATTATTTCCGCATAGATATTCGCGCCCCGGCGCAGAGCGCGCCCGAGTTCTTCCAGTATAACTATTCCCGAGCCTTCGCCCATGACAAAACCGTCGCGGTCGCGGTCAAACGGCCGGGAAGCCTTGCCCGGCTCGCCGTTTTTGGTAGACAGCGCTTTCATGGAAGCAAAGCCGCCGACGGCGATCGGTGAAATGGCGGCTTCCGTGCCGCCGGCAACCATAACATCGGCGTCACCTCTCATGATAAGACGAAAGGAATCGCCGATACAGTTCGTCCCGGTCGCGCAGGCCGTTACCACACAGGTATTCACGCCTTTCAAACCGAACATAATGGATATTTGCCCTGCCGCCATGTTGCCGATCATCATGGGAACAAAAAACGGGCTGATACGGTCAGGGCCTTTTTCAAAAAGCACTTTGAATTGCCCCTGCAAGGTATCGACGCCGCCAATCCCTGTACCAACGCATGTACCTATCCTGTCTTTGTCTTCTTTTTCCAAGTCTATGCCGGAATCTTCAAAAGCGAGTTTGGCCGCCGCGACGGCAAAATGGGTAAATCTGTCCATTCTTTTCGCTTCTTTTTTGTCTATATAATTGCCGGGATCGAAATTTTTTACCTCACCCGCTATATGGCAATTTATGGCGCTGGAGTCAAACGAGGTTATGGTGGTTATCCCGGAACGGCCTTCCACCAGCGACGTCCAAAATTCTTCCCTGCCTATGCCGATCGGCGTGATTGCCCCCAAGCCTGTAACAACAACTCGTCTATTCAAAAAAAGCACCTCACACTATTATAGTTTCCACTTCGCGCAGCAAACGGAAGAAAATCTCTTTTACCGGCAGTATTTCCTTTATTTCACCCATTCTCTCGCCCGTAAACACCAGCCCTGTATCCACATCTCCCTGTTGCGCGCGGGTCAAGGCCTTTATTATGCAAAAACTTCTTGTGCAGCTTTTCAGGCAGGAATCGCAAATAACCGGCTTAGGCGCGTTGCCGGACAAGGCTTTCAAGGCAAACGGATTTTTCACGGCGCGCCCCGGATACCCTACAGGACTATCGATAAGCACAACATCTTCATGTTTTACTTTCAGATAAAATTCTTTTAAGGCAGGTGCGCCGTTGGCTTCGCAGCTGGCCGCGAACCTGCTGCCCATTTGTACGCCGTCGGCGCCCAATTTGATTGTGTCAACTATATCCTGACCGGTTATGACCCCTCCGGCGGCAATAACCGGTATGTCAACGCTTTCTTTGACTTCGGGCAGGATTTCCCGCATGGAAAGATCCGTCCCCAAATGACCGCCGGCTTCCTTGCCTTCCAAAACCACCGCCGCCGCGCCAAGGCTCTGGGATATTTTCGCCAGCTTCGCCGTAGACACTATCGGCACAATCGGCGTATCGGATTTTTTCCCCAGCGAAAACATGTCCCGCGAAAAGCCCGCGCCGGCGACGATAAGATCAATACCTTCACTGATAGCTGTATGTAAAAGCCCCAGAAATTCTCTGGCGGCCACCATAGCGTTTATGCCGATTATGCCTTTGTTTTCCGTCAGTCGGCGGGCTAACCGGATTTCTCTTCTCAGTTCGTCAAAAGCCATCCCGGAAGCGGCGATAAGGCCTATACCGCCCTCACGCGCAACCGCGGCGGCTAAACGCGCCGTAGACAATCTTATCGCCATGCCGCCCTGAATAATGGGAATAGACGCCACCAGATTGCCGATTTTAAGCGCAGGAAGTTTCACCTAAAACTCCTCCATTTAACAAAATCACCTTCAAGAAAGTCCCGGGTTAACGGGACTTTCTTGAAAACAGCGCATGGTTGGCGTGTATTACGCCTGTTTTTCTTTGTCGATCAATTCAACCGCATCGCGCACGGTACGAATTTTCTCAGCGGTTTCGTCAGGAATCTCAATATTGAATTCTTCCTCAAAGGCCATAATAAGTTCGACAATATCCAAAGAATCCGCGCCCAAATCATCAATAAAAGTAGAATCCATAGTAACGTCCCCCGCGTCCACGCTAAGTTGTTCAACAGTGATTTCTTTAACTTTTTCAAAAGTATTCATAAGTTCACCCCCTTCCGAAGTTTATCAGGTTACACACAAACTATATGATATTACATTACCATGCCGCCATCAACATGTAAAGTTTGGCCTGTAATGTATTTTGCCGTTACCAGAAACAACACCGCCTGCGCCACGTCTTCCGCCTGCCCCAATACGCCGAGGGGAATCGTTTTTGCTATTTCTTCCTTGTTTTTTTCCGAAAGCGCCGCCGTCATATCCGTTTGGATAAAACCGGGCGCAACGGCATTGGCCGTAATGTTGCGCGAAGCCAGTTCTTTGGCGACCGCTTTGGTAAATCCGATAACTCCCGCTTTGGCCGCCGCGTAATTGGCCTGGCCGGCGTTGCCGTTCACTCCGACGACCGAGGTCATATTGACAATGCGGCCGTATTTTTGTTTCAGCATGGGTTTTGTTACCGCTTTGGTACAATTATACATCCCGGTAAGGTTTGTTTCTATAACCGCCGCCCATTCTTCGTCTTTCATGCGCATAAGTATATTGTCCCTTGTTATTCCGGCGTTATTCACCAAAATGTCAATATGGGAAAATTCCCGCAGTATCGCCCCGGACATCTCCGCGACCTGCGCGGCGTCCGCGACGTCCGCCTGAAAGGCTGCCGCCCTGCGTCCGAAAGAGCTGATAATCTCACAGGTTTCTTCCGCCGCTTTCCGGTTGCCGGCATAGTTCACCGCGACATCCGCCCCTTCCTGCGCCAGCAGGATGGCGCAGGCGCGGCCTATACCGCGCGAGCCGCCGGTAACAAGGGCTGTCTTGCCTTCTAACAGCATCTGCATCATCTCCTTAAGGTATGAGAGGTTTTTTCTAAGCTTTGCACGTCCGAAACATTGACAGCCAAAGCGTCCGGGATTATTTTCCTGGTAAAACCGCAAAGGGTTTTCCCCGGCCCTACTTCCATAAAGGTTTCAACGCCGTTTTCGGCCATAGACCGTGTAAGGCTTGTCCACAGCACCGGGCTTGCCGCCTGTTTTATCAACAGGGCCCTGATTTCGTCCTTATCGCTCGCCGCCTGGCCCGTTACGTTTGAATAAACGGGTATCCGGGCGTCGTGAAATTCAATGCCGTTTAAAAATTCACCGAGTTTTCGCGCCGCCGGCAAAAGCAGCGTACTATGAAAAGGCGCGCTGACCGGAAGCAGCATTGCCCTTTTCGCGCCGCTTTCCTTAAGCCGGTCGATCGCAAGCAGCACCGCCGCGGCCGCGCCCGCGATAACCACCTGTCCCGGACAATTAAAATTTACCGCCTGTACCATGTGTCCGGCGTTTTCCAATGTCCGGCAAATTTCAACGATTTTGTTATCGCTCATACCCATTACCGCCGCCATAGCGCCCTCGCCGACCGGAACGGATTCCTGCATCAGCCGGCCGCGCTCCCGGACAATCCGTACTGCGTCGGTAAAGTCTATTACACCGGCCGCCACCAGCGCGGAATATTCGCCGAGACTGTGTCCGGCGGCCGTATCCGGCCTTACGCCTTTCTCGTTTAAAACGGCGCACAAAGCGACGCTTACGGTTAAAATCGCCGGCTGGGTATTAACGGTCAATCTAAGTTCTTCCTCCGGCCCGTTAAAACAAAGTTCGCTTACGGCAAACCCAAGCGCCTCGTCGGCTTGCGCAAATATTTTGCGCGCGGCGGGGAAGTTATCATAAACATCTTTTCCCATGCCGGCGTATTGAGCGCCCTGCCCTGGGAAGATAAACGCTAAAGACATTATCTTTTTCCTTTCAGGTTATTGTTGAACAAGACTTCCTGCAGCGGCAGCTTCAACTCCCGCTAAATGATCGTCCTTAACCAGGCAAGCTATGCTTGCCGGAGAGGATTAGTCGGGTTCATACTGTACTTAGCCGCCCTTGGGACCCCTGCCGCCTATAGAAACGGGGAACTTAGAGCGAGCTTGCCTCGCCAGAGAGGGTCGGTTCCGTGTTGAATTTGCTGCCGGACTCGAACACGCGCGGCAAAGCCTCGATCATGTTTTGTATTATTTCATTCACGCTTTTTATTTCTTTTACCATCCCGGCCGACTGACCGGCCATCACGGAACCGAACAGCACGTCGCCGTCGCGGGCCGCGGCTTTCAATTTTCCGGCGCCGAAGGTTTCCAATTCTTCCGCGCTGACGCCGGCTTTTTCCATTTCGGCAAACTTTCTTGTCAGCATGTTTTCCAATACTCGGACTGGATGACCTGTGCTTATTCCCGTAACGACCGACGTCCGGTCTTTAGCTTTGAGTATGGCTTTTTTATAGTTCTCATGCGCGATACATTCGTCGGAGGCGACAAAACGGGTACCGATCTGTACGCCCTCCGCGCCAAGACATAACACCGCCGCCAAGCCGCGCGCGTCGCTTACGCCGCCGGCGGCAATAACCGGAATATCTACGGCATCCGCCACCTGCGGTATCAGGCACATGGTGGTTACCGTCCCGATATGCCCGCCGCTTTCATGGCCTTCGGCGATCAGAGCGTCAACCCCCGAACGTGCGAGCCGGGCCGCTAAAGCGACGGACGCCACGACCGGCACAACTTTTGTGCCGATTTCCTTGAGGGCGGGAATGTATTCGGCCGGATTGCCGGCGCCTGTTGTAATAACTTTTACTTTT
>JAISPA010000257.1 GCA_031275255.1 Acidaminococcales bacterium
CCCTGACGAATTGGCGGAAAGCATGTTAAATGAGGCCGGAATCCAGCTGGCTGTTTTCGGGCTTTCGCGGCCGGCCGGCGAAAAATATCCGCCGCCGGGCGGGGTGTCCGCCAAATTGACAACAGGGCGGTAAATAATGTAAACTTACGGTGATATTATATTTTGCCGGCGGCGGCTTTGTCGGCGGCAGGAGGAGGATTGCCGGTTTGCACACTTATGTTGTGGCGTTTGTCATAGGTCTGGCTGCCTGTTATATATTGACGCCGCCGGTTAGCCGGCTGGCAGCGCGGCTGGGCGCGATCGACCGGCCGGATCACCGCAAGGTGCACAAAGAACCTGTACCGCGTATGGGCGGCCTCGCCATCTACGCGGGTTTTGTCGCTGCCATTTTTGCCAGCGTGCATGTCAGCTATGAAATAGCCGGATTGCTTTTGGGCGGCACGCTGATTGTTATAGTAGGCGTTATTGACGATATATACCAGATACCGGCGAAGATAAAGCTTATGGGGCAAATAGCCGCGGCGGGAGTGCTCGTTCTGTTTGGCGTGAAAATCGAATGGCTTACCTATCCCGGTACAGGCGGCTATCTCTTTATGGATAGTTTTTCCGTTCCCGTTACCATTTTGTGGGTGGTGAGCATGACCAACGCGCTCAATCTGATCGACGGGCTGGACGGCCTGGCGGCCGGAGTGTCGATGATCGCGTCTTTAACCGTATGCTTTGTCGCCGTCCAGAACGGACTTTATCCGGTGGCGGTGATGACGGCCGCTTTGTCGGGTGCGACCTTTGCCTTTATTAAATATAATTTCAACCCTGCTTCCATTTTTATGGGCGATACGGGCAGTATGTTTCTGGGTTATATGCTGGCGGCTATTTCGGTCTTCGGCGTGGTCAAGAGCGCGGCCGCCATTGCCCTTCTGACGCCGGCGGTCGCTCTGGGTCTGCCGATCATTGATACCTGCTGCGCGATTTTACGGCGCTACAACAATGGCAAACCTATTTTCCAGCCGGACAAAGGCCATTTGCACCACCGGCTGCTGGCGGCCGGATTGAGCCAGAAACAGGCCGTTTTTCTCATGTATCTCATCAGCGCGGCGCTCAGCGCCAGCGCGGTGTTTTTCACCGGCTACGTCAATTTGACGGGCCTTGCGGTTATAGGCGCGGTTATTGCGGCGGTGTTTGTCGGCGCGAAGAAAATGGGTATTCTTAATGATATATGAGCGGCGGTTTGCCCCCAACGAGTGACGGAACTTTCTCTCACTCGTTTTTCTTGCAGACCGGGCGCGCGAATGGCGGCCGCCGCCAATAAAATGCTGCCCTTAGGGCGGTCCCGCTCCCCGAAAGGGATGATTTTCCGTAGCGGGGAGGGTTGGTTCGTTGAAAAAGTCGGTTTTTTAATATATTTATTGTGCTTATCTTTGTTTTTTGCAGGAATTACAAGTGTTTTGTAGAATAAACGTCAGAAAGTTATAGTTTTGTTAATTCGCGCCCGCCGATTATCGTAATTGCCTCAATAAAAAGGGGTTGCCGGTGAAAAATAAATGGGACGAAGTATTTTTGGCTTTTTCGTTTGTGTCTTTCGTCAGCTCCACTTTGATCGGTTGCCTTATATTCGGCTATTTTGCCGGAAAATTGGTTGACGAGAGTTTTGCCGTCTATCCGGCGGGACGGATCGGAGGGGTGATTTGCGGCATGATTGTTGCCGTCTGGGCAATCGCGCAGCACCTGAAGGATAATTTCATCAAACGCGCCAAGAGAAGAGAATGACGCCCATTTACATAAGTTCCCTGCGAAAAGTAATAACGCGGTTTTTGTCGGTGGCCGGCATGGTTTCTCTTCCTTTCATAATAGTGGCGGCCTTGGCGCGCAAATTTGCTGTTTCCGGTGCGCTGGCGGCGGGTTTTGCCGCCGGGATATGTGACAGCGCCATAATGTTGGGAGGTATTGCCAGAGGTTCAAAAAAAAGCGGGACGAGAGCTTTCGCTTTTATGAAAAGAGGCATGCTGGCGCGAATTGCCTTGGCCGGGGCGGCATGCTTTCTAGCCGTCAAAGCCGGAATAAACATGTTCTGTTTTTTCTTGGCTTTCTGCCTGATGCATGTAGTGTGTTTTGTTTTTATTTTAATCATCGCGCGCGAGGGCATAAAACTCCCTGAACGCGGAAAGGAGTGAAAAGCGTGGCAGCGGAAAACGCAATAATTGATTTTGGCACAAAAGAGGTTGCCGGTTTTGTCGTAAACACCCAGACAATTTATATGTCCTGGCTGACCATGGCGCTGGTGGCAATCCTTTTGTTTGCGGCCGGCCGCAACCCCAAACTTGTGCCAGGCAAGTTGCAGCTGGGCGTCGAGTTGATTTTCGACTTTATACTGGAGCTGGTTAAAGGCAATCTGGGCGAAAAAGGCAGGAAATTGGTAGGATCGTTTTTTCTCACCTTGTTCCTGTATATTTTTATCGGCAATGAATTGGGCTTTGTGCCGCAAATCTTTACGCCTTTGCATGTGCACATAACTTCTCCCACCAATGACATAAACACGACACTTGGGCTTGGGCTTTTGGTAATCGTTATCATTCAGATTCTCGGTGTTTCGCAGCATGGCCTTTCTTATTTCAAGCATTTTTTTCAGCCTTCGCCGATCATGTTTCCCATCCACCTTCTGGATGAGCTATTAAGGCCCTTTACCATGGCCTTTCGTCTGTTTGGCAATATTGTCGCGGGCGAGATACTGCTGGTTGTTTTGTACCGGCTGGCCATGTGGGTGTTCCCGGAAATATGGACAGGCTTCAGCCTGGCGATCGGTCTGATTCAGGCGCTTATCTTTACGGCCCTCAGTATCTGTTATATGCGCGGGGCCTTTGCTTCGCACGATTCGCATTGAACAAATTTACAAAATTACGAATTTGAAAGGATGGAGTAAAATTGGAACAGACGATCATTATAGTAAGCTCAGCAATAGGCGCGGCGATTATTTGCTTTGGCGCGGCGATTGCCGCGGCTTTCGGCAACAGCCTTTTGGGCAGGATGGCGCTGGAAAGCATGACGCGTCAACCGGAACTGGCGGACAAGATCCTTATCAACTCGCTTATTTACATGGGCCTGATTGAAGCCGTGCCGATCATCGGTATAGTTATCGCCATAATCCTTGTATTGGCCAATCCCTTTGTCTGACGTATGAAATAAGTGTGACTGAAATCAGCCGGCGCCGTCAAAAGCGGCGCCGGGCAGGTAAGAAAGGGGTGCCTTTTTTTGGTCGATATTAATTGGACTCTGGTCGCGCAAATTTTCAATTTTTTGATTTTGTTCGCCGTGGTGGCCATTTTTGCCTATAAACCCATAGTAAGAGTCATGGACGAGCGGCAGAGGCTCATAGCGGAAAGCATGGAGAACGCCGAGACCGTAAGGCTGGCCGCGCAAAAGGCCAAAGCGGAATATGAGAGCCACATGGCCGAAGCCCGCGCGGAAGCGCAGGCAATTATTGATAAAGCTAAAAAAGCGGCCAACGACGCTTACGAACAAATGCTGGCCGAAGCCCGCGCCGAACAGGAGCAGATTTTCAAGGCCGCCAAAGAACAGATTGAGCGGGAGAAGGTCAACGCGCTTCTGGCGGTCAGGAGCGAGGTGGTTGCCCTCAGCATGCAATTGGCCGGTAAAGTCGTCAAGAAAAAAATCGATGAGGAGACCGACAGAAAGCTCATCAACGAATTCCTGGATGAGATTACCAGTAAATCCGGCGGGCTGCCATGCTGAGCACGACGCACGAAATCGCCGGCAAGTACGCAGAGGCGCTTTTTGACTTGGCGCGGGAAGAAGGCGCCTTGCCAAAAGTAAAAGAAGATATCCGGTTTATTGCCGCTGTCTTTGCACAGAACGCGCAAATAAGGGATTTTTTGGGAAATCCTTTCGCGGAAAGATCCGCCCGGAAAAATATGATCGCGGAGATATTCAAAGACCGTGTTCAGCCGCTCTCTTTAAAATTTGTCCTGGTGCTGGCGGACAAAAGGATGGAAAAATTGCTGCCGCTTATCCTGAAGGCATTTAACGGCCTGGTTTACGAAGAAGAAGGCGTCGTGGAAATACGCGTTACCACGGCGAGGAATTTGACCGAAGACGAATACGGGATGATTTCGGAGCGGCTGGCGGCGGCTTTGAAAAAACCGGTAACGCTTGATCGGCGCGTGGACAAAGGCATAGTAGGCGGGATAATTATTCAAGTAGGCGACCGGTTGGTGAACGGCAGCGTAACTAAGAGGCTGCGGGATTTCGGCCGCCTGCTTGACGATCTTAACGCCGGCGCGAAAGGGGCGGCGGAAGCGGTATGAAACTAAAGAACGAAAGCCTTGCCGCCATTAAGCGGCAAATACGCGACTATGCGGATGGCGATCAAAATTCAAGCGGCGCGCCGGTAAAAATCACCACCGCCCGCGAATTGCCGCCGGATGAGTACGAAGAGATTGTAAACAGCTTAAAGCGCAAGCTGGGCCGGGAAATTTTCGCCGAAAGAAAGATCGATCCCAAGATTATCGGCGGGATAATCATCCAATACGGCGACAATATCATCGATGGCAGCGTTGCCCGCCAGTTCAAGCAATATAGCGAAATGATATCAAAAATTGATGTCAAAAAGATGGGGGTGACAGACGCAGTATGATGAAGCCTGAAGAACTTACAGCTCTCATCAGCCGTCAGGTGGAAAAATACAAAGTGGGCTTCAACGTTGACGAAGTGGGCATTGTGGACGAGGTGGGCGACGGCATCGCCCGTGTGCACGGCTTGCGGACGGCTATGGCGGGCGAGATGCTGGAGCTGCCAAACGGCGTAAACGGGATGGTCCTTAACTTGGAAGTTGACAGCATCGGCGTTGTGCTCATGGGCGGCGAAACCCTGGTAAAGGAAGGGGACATAGTGCGCCGCACCGGCAGGATCATGCAGGTC
>JAISPA010000285.1 GCA_031275255.1 Acidaminococcales bacterium
GCCCAGACTGTCATGCCCGGATGGCGGCCGATATAAAGGTCTGGTTTCAGGCGGTTTAAAAGGTTTACGAACTCATAAACCTGCTGGTCAACAACGCTGAAAGGCAAACTCTCTTTTCCGGATTCTACCAGATGTTCCACCGCCGGCGGGATGTTGCCGTTGTCGTAAACGGGATCATAATGCCAGGACGCGCCCCAGATAATTTCTATGGAAAACTCTTCCAGCAGCCTTATGTAGTTGTGCGCATAGTTTGGCCCCATGCCGACAACCGCCCGCACCCCTTTGAGCGACTGCCGGAGGGCGGCCAGTTCATCGGCGATTTTAGCGTGTTCTTCTTTGATATAATCCTCGGCGATACTTTCTTTACCCAACAGTTTTCCTATGGCCCTTAGCCAGGCGTCCGTGCCGGCAATGCCATGAGGCTGTATGGCTTTGATGTAAGGCACGCCGTATTGTTTTTCCAGGGCGTGGCCGAAATACCCGCTTAAAGTTCCGCATATACTGATGGTCGCTACGGCCTCCGAAACCTTTTCCAATTGTTCGATAGTGCTGAAAGGAACCATGAATACAGGTTCCACGCCAAACCGCTCCAGCATTTCCCGCACCTTTTTGCGGGCGCTGCCGGAAAAGTTTACCATATTCATCTTGTTGGATTTTTCCTTCGGCGGTTTGACAATATTGGTCAGTATGGCGTGAAACGCCGCGTCAAAGCCGCTGGCCCAGATTTGTGATTTAAAACCCTCGCAGAACACCGGGGCGACGGGAACGGGAACTTCCTCGCGCGCCGCTTGGAGGATGCTTAATATATCTTCGCCGATTATGCCGGAAACGCAGGAAGTGGTAACGAAAATCGCCTTGGGGCTGAAACGCCGGTAGGCTTCCCGTATAGCTCTTTTTAATTTTTCGGCGGCGCCGAATACCGTATCGTTCTCCGTCATGTTGGTGTTGATGAGGCGGATGTTTGCCCGCCCCAGGCCGCGTGTTTTGCGCCCCCATTTATATTCGGCGTTGTTGTTCGGCGTGTCGGCTATGCAGCCGACCGGGGCGTGGTTTACGATGGCGGCGTCCGTTATCCTGGTTAAATAAGTGTGTGCGCAACCGGAACTGCAGGCGCTCATCTGGCTGAATTGCCTGTCGCGGTTTTTCAGCGCGCAGCCGCCCCCGCCTTTCGCGCAAGCGGCCATTTCACCTATGTTTCCGTTATACCCGGTTATCGAGCCGAGCCGGGTCTCTCTTATGGCGACCTCGGGGTTTTCCAAATCAATCTTGAAAGCCATGTGCTTTCCTCCTTAAATTAATATTCCGGGTCAGCCGGTTTCCAGGCGACAACCCTTTTTTCTATATAAGAAAAGAGATAGTTCAGCAAAAGTCCCAGGACCGCGATACAGACGGTAGCCGCGTATAGATTGGGTATCTGATAGTTGGTCTGCGCATTCCAGACCAGCCAGCCCAACCCGCTGCTCGCGCCAATCATCTCCGCCGCCACCAGGAGAAAGAAAGCCGCTCCGCCGCTGCTTTTTATCCCGTGGAAAATGCCCGGCAGCGCACCCGGTAAAAGCACCCGGCAAAACATGGAAAACTTGCTTACACCCATGGAGCGGGCCGCCTTTATGTAAAGGGGATCGACGCACTGAACGCCGGTTATGGTGTTAAGCAGGACAGGCCAGATGCACACCCAGAAAATCATGGCGGCCTTGGACAGTTCGCCGATGCCGAAAAGCATGATGAACACCGGGTGCAGTGAAAAGGGATTTGCCGCGTGCAAAAAATTCAAAACAGGCTTCAATACGCGCTCAAACAATTTAAACCAACCGCCCAAAGCCATCCCCAAAGGAACGCCCACCGCCACCGCCGCCAAAAAGCCGTTGGCTGCCCGCCACAGGCTGTAGGCGATATGCTCAAACATAACGCCGTCCGAAAAAAGGCTGAAGATAGTTTTGAATATGACCGTCGGCGGGCTGATGAAATTGCGGTCAAGCAAGCCGAGGCGCGTCCCGGCTTCCCAGAAGATGAAAAACAGCCAGATCGAAGCATAGTCGCGCAGGTTGCGCCAAAACTTGCCGGCGTATAAGCGGATTTTGTCCTTGTCTTGTTTCAACAGCATGGTGTTGTCCGTATTCTTCAAAAACTCCGCATCCATTTTTTCACCTTCTTTATATTTTTACATAATATCTGTTACTGCACCAACTTACACCAAGCACCCCGGCGGGCCGCCAAGTCCGGGTGATGCAGGTTGCCTTTTCGCGGGCGCCGGATGTTACGCTGAATGAAGTCCTGTTCAGCCGTTCAATCATTACTTTGCTCTTGCTTCCACGATATTAAAGTTTTTTCCGCGTAAGTGATCAGATAGTTTGCCAGCATACCTAAAACGGCAATCAATAAAGCCGCCGCAAACAGCCTGGGTATGATGAAATTTTCCGTGGAATTTTTTATCAGCCAGCCCAGGCCCGCTTTCGCGCCGATTAATTCGGCCGCGATCAGCATCAGAAAAGCAAGGTTGGCGCCGGCCCTTACGCCGGTAAAAATCACCGGCGCGGCGCCCGGCATGATTACTTTGTAAAAAATGGACAACTTGCCTGTACCCATGGAACGCGCGATTTTTATATATAAAGGATCTATCTGGCGTACACCGGCTACGGTGGTGGAGAATATCGGCCAGATGGTTGACCAGAAAATGATGCTGATTTTTGACAGCTCTCCGATCCCGAAAAACAAAATGAAGATAGGAAAGAGGCAGAAAGCGTTGATTTGGCCAAGGATGCGGGTCAGCGGCCGCAGGAACAAAGTCGCGGCGGGAAAAGCGCCTCCCAATATGAAACCGGCGGGAATGGCTATAATCGTCGCAAGAAAAATTCCGATCAGCGTACGCTGCACACTGGCCGCTATATGCACAAATAATTCGCCGCCGCCAGTCATCTTGGCCATCGCTGCCAACACCGCTGAAACAGGCGGTATAAACTGCTCGTCGATCACGCCGAGGCGGGGGGCAATCTCCCAAAGCAGGAAAAAGCCCACAAGGCCGGACAAAGCGGCTAATTTATCCTTAAAGTCGTTTAGCGGCAGGCTGCGGGAAATATCAGGGAAAATCTTAGACATGATTGCGCCTCCTGGAAAAAACATAAAGGCCGGATATGTTTCATATCCGGCCTTTATCGGTATAATCGGCCATTTTAATGATATAAATGATATAATCGTCCCATCGTCTTGTTGAACCGGTTCGCTAGCTTTGTCCCCAATTTTGCCCAAAACGGCAGCAAAAGGAGAGATTCGCGTCAAATACATACTAACTATATATTTATAGTAGTATTATATGGAATTAATTATGGCATAAAACAAATAACCTGTCAATGATTTTATAAAATAAAAGCGAAGGGTGAAAATTGCAAATTGAATTGCGGATTGTACTTGAGCAGGGAATCGCTTTTCACTATACTTAATTTTGCCCGCAGCCACGAATATGCCTTGATGGTGTATAATTTTTTGGCACGCATAGCAGGCGGTTTTTGTTTCAGACTTTGTTTGAAGCATAATGAAAGTCTCAGCGCGTTTTGCCCTTGGAGATGGGAAGGGTGGTCTGGCCTTTAATTAAAGTTTTCATAATTTTACACATTTTCTTGTGCATAATCATTTACTTGCAATCAAATCTGGTATATAATAGGCCTACAATGGTAATAAATTACATTAATTTATTATATTAATTACATTATATAGTATATTGGGCGAGTAACAAATCTATATATGGTGCGGTGCTTTTTTGTAAAAATAATGTGCATTTCTGACGGCCGAAGAAAAACTTTCCAAAAGACGGCTTTTTTGCCTTATTGGCAAGGCACGCGCTGATTTTGCCGCGAATGTAACTTCATTCGGCGGGATACTCCCATTGAATGTCAGCCGGGCTTAGCCGCTCTTTATCTTTCGCTGTTTGCAGAAGCGCGGAAACAGGGCGGGTTTGTTTGGTGCTAAATACTCGTGGAATTACTTGTTTAATTTTGAGTATTTTCAAATTGCATTTACCTATCCATTGTCAGACTGAACAAAGCGCGCGCCGTGTATGATTATTAAAATATCGATCGGCATCTTTGCCTTAGTCTGTAATATTTTAACAAAAAGGAACAGGGATGAATGCATTAATTACCGGTGGATATGGTTTTATCGGATCCGCTTTAGCGGAGCGGCTTTTTAAAGAAGGCTACAATATATTCATTATTGACAACTTATCTTCTAACGCAGTAAGCACTCTGAAGGCAAAGCACGTTTTTTATCAGCTTAATGTGGGCGACAGGCTATGTGAAGACGTTTTTCGCATCAATAACATAGACGCAATCATACACTTGGCGGTTGCGGATGCAACTGGCATAGAAGAACACAAAACAAATCAGCTTAGTTTGACCAATATTTTGGCTATGGCGCAAAAATATGAGGTCAAGCAGGTTATTTGCGCGTTTTCCGCGTTCTTTTCTCCTGACGCGAAATTGTTGGCCCACGACGGCCAGCCGCTCGAGATGCCCGTCTCGCTGGAAAAAACCTGGCATACGACGGCTTTTGATTATTGCCTTGATTATCGCCGCCTTTATGGCATGAATATTGTCGCGCTTTTTCTTGCCAATGTTTACGGGCCAAGGCAAAACAAGGGGGTTTTAAAAGAATTTACGGAAAGAGTTTTTCATAATCGGCCGCTCATTGTTTACGGCGATGGCCGCCAGACGAGAGACTTTGTTCATGTGGACGATGTTGTCGACGCCGTATATCGGATGATTTCAAGAAATTATCAGGGCGAGCGCCTTACAGTTTCTTCCAACTCCGAAACGTCCGTCAACGATTGCCTTGAAATATTTAAAGAACTTGCCGATTTTGATGTTGAGCGCGTCCAGGCGCGTCCGGGCGATATTGACCGCATGTCGGCGGACAATTCTGTTTGCCGGGATGAATTGGGCTGGTGGATCAAGTATGGCATACGGGAAGGGATTGTCGCTGTCTGCTACTGGTACAAGAACAGCCTGACGTCCGCGGCAAAAGAAACCACTAAAACTGACAAGAAAGTTTTTTCCCAAAATATACGCCCCTATATTGAGAACTTGGTTTTTTTTGGCGTCATGGTTGCCCTGTCAAGGTTCGCGTATGATAATTCGATTGTTGATCCCAATATAAACCTTGATTATAATTTTGTTTACATTTTGACGATGGGCATACTGTACGGCAAGCAGCAATCCATCCCGGCCACGATCCTGTCCTCGATTTTGCTTTCGTATAATGTAATAA
>JAISPA010000035.1 GCA_031275255.1 Acidaminococcales bacterium
ATATTACAGGAAATTCGTCGGAATAGGTCTGCATCAGCGCCAGTTTTACATCCGAGGCCGCCCTTCTATCGTAAATCTGCGTTACAATCAGCGGAAGGCCGCCCGCGCGCCTAATTTCGCCGGGCGACAACGCATCCACGATCGCCAGGCCGTCCGCCGGATCGATGTTCAATTGACAAAAAGCGACGTCAAGAAAACTCATGGCAGGCAAAACGGTGAATTCTATTTTTTCCTGCCGCGCCCGGGAGCGCAGGAGTGAAACCGAACGCTCCGCCACCAAGGGGCTGCCCGGCACGGCGTAAAGTATATTGGCGCCCCGCGCTTTTTCAAGGCATATTTCCGCCATCCGCTCATATACTTTGGTAAAATTTTCTTCACAATAGCAATCGTCAAGGGAAGAGTAGGCTATGCCATAGCCGCTCAACCCCTCGGCCGCCGGATGCAGCGCGGTGCGCAGGATAACTTCGTCCGCCCGCCGCATGGCGCCGATGGTTTCCATGGAAAGATGTCCGGCCGCGCCCGGCCCCAAACCGGCGACAGTCAATTTTCCCTGTTTGTCCATAATTTATCCCTCACCGCGAAAATTTTAATTAGCCAGTGCCCCAGCACCGGCAGGCCGGCCGCTTCCGCCCGCGTAACGCAGCCCATGAGCGGCAGGAGCAATAAATAGGCAAATCCTCCCGCTAAAATCGCCGAAACGGCGGCAAAGCCGTTGGCCGCCGTCGCCCAAAACGCCAGTTGATAAACCTCGCGCGCGCAAAAGGCCATAAGGCCGGCGGCGGCGAAAATGCGGGCGGCTGCCTGCACCGGATATAAAAAACCCGTGTATTTGTACAAAAAAACAAGGTTCAAAAACGCCGATAAAGCAAAATCAACGACGCTGGCCCAGGCGGCCCCGGCGATCCCCCAGGCGGGCAGAGCGGTAAGCGACCAGGTCAGGCCGGCTTTCACCAGCGCGCTGGCCAGCATGTTGCCCATAGGTGCCCCGGCGCGCCCCATGCCTTGCAATACAGCGGCCGTTACTTGCTGCAGGCCTAAAAAGAAAATGGCAGCGGCCATTATCTTTATGCAAAGAGCCGCGTTAGGCGTACCGTACAAAAGCAGAGAAACCGGCTCGGCCAATACGGCCAGACCAAAAAAGCAGGGAACGGTAATGGCCGAAGCCAAACGTGCCGCCATGTTCGTAATACCGCGCAAGGCGGCGGCGTCCGCGAGCGCGTAAGACTCGGAGACCGCCGGAACGAGGCTGGTGGCCAGAGAAGTTGTCGGAATGACCGCCATCATAACCAGCGGCAAAGCCATTCCGGTCAAATAGCCAAACAAAGCCGTGGCTTCCCTTACCGTAAAGCCGGCGGCCTCCAGGCGCGCCGGCACGATCAAAGCGTCAACGCTTGATACCAGGGGAATCATTATATTGGCCAAAGAGACCGGCAAGGCCAGTTTAGCCAATTGTTTGGCCAACGGCCAGGCTTGCGGCGTTTCTTTCGCCGCCGGCGGCGCAACGCTGTCGCGGCGCCAATAAAAAAACAAAAGAACCAGCAGCCCGCCCGCCGTTCCGGGTACGGCGCCGAAAGCCGCGCCCGCCGCCGCGTACGCAAGGCCGTAATCAAACAGCTGCCAGGCAAGAAAAAGCATCGCGGCCACGCGCAGCAGCTGTTCAACGATTTGTGAAACCGCTGTCGGCAGCATTTGCTGAAACCCTTGAAAATATCCGCGCATACTCGCCAGCGCCGTCGCGAAAAATACTGCCGGCGTCAGCGCCACCAGCGCGTAATAAGCCCTCGCGTCCCTTATTATATGCTGCCCGACCAACCAACCCGCGCTCCAATATAAAAGAGCGGAAAAGAAAAAGCCGGCGCACAGCATGGCGATCAGAGATATTTTGAAAGCTTTTTGCGCCCCTGCCCTGTCTCCCACCGCCAGCCGGCCGGCCATGACAATGGATATGGCCACAGGGATGCCTGCTGACGATACGGCCGAAAGCAAAAGATACACCGGATACGCCATCTGGTAAAGGCCTATCCCTTCGCCGCCTAAAAACCGCGACAAAAGTATGCGGTTGACCGAACCGGCGATCTTGACCAAAAGACCGGCTCCGGTCAATATCATGGCTCCGCGCAGAAAAGTTCTCTCAGCCAACTTCAAGCCATCCTTTTCACGGTGCGCCCGTGCGCCCTCTGATGTAACAAGCGGCCGCCTTAAGCCTTTTTGCCGTCAGTTCGCGCCCCAAAAGAACCATTACATCGAAAAGGCCAGGACTTACCGTCCGCCCGGTCAGAGCCAGCCTGCTTGGATGTATCAATTCCGCCAGTTTCACGCCCGCTTGCACGGCAAGGCTGTTGTATATATCCTCCAAGGCGGCCACGTCAAATCTTTCCGCTTTTTCCACGGCCGCGCCGCATAATTCCAAATGCCCGGCCGCCTGCGGGCTGAAATATTTTTCCGCACCCTTTTGATCGTAACCGTCCAAAGCGCAAAAGAAACAGCGGGCCGCCCCGGACAGTTCCGTCAGCGTCTTGACCCGTACCCGCACTATATCGACAAGTTTAAGCAAATATTCTTCGCCGCCGAAATGTTTATCCTCCAAACCTGCCGCCGCGCGCAAAAAGGGCATTGCTTCCGCCAGCACTCTTTCCGCCGGCAAGGCGGAAAGATATTGACCGTTCATCCAGGTCAATTTCTTCACATCATACACAGCGGCTTTTTTCGACATTTTGTCAAGTTCAAATTGGTTTATGGCCTCGTCCGGGGTGAAATACTCCTGCCCGCTTCCCGGCGACCAGCCCAAAAGAGCGAGGTAATTGACGATAGCTTCCGGCAGGTACCCTTGCCCGCGAAATTCTTCCACAGAAGTCGCCCCGTGCCTTTTGCTGAGTTTGCTCCGGTCAGGCGCGAGAATCATCGGCATGTGGGCGAACACGGGCGGTTTGACGCCCAAAGCGTTGTAGAGCAATATTTGTTTGGGCGTATTGGAAAGATGTTCTTCCGCGCGCAGGACGTGGCTGATTTTCATTGCGTGGTCGTCGACGGCGCAGGCGAAATTATAAGTCGGCATACCGTTTGATTTAAAGATGATAAAGTCGTCAAGCTGGTCAAGCCGAAAAACCACCGGGCCGTGTATGAGATCGTTAACCGTCACCTCGCCCTCTGCCGGCAACGCAAGGCGGATCGCCGGTTTAAACCCTGCGGTCAGTTTTTCCCGCACGGCTTCCCCGCTGAGGCGACGGCAGGCGCCGGAATAGCGGAAAGGTTTCCCGGCGGCTTTTTGACTGGTTCTTTCCGCTTCCAATTCTGCTGCTGTGCAAAAACAAGGATAGGCCTTTTTGTTTTCTACCAGCCAATCAACGTTTTTTTGATAAACATCCCGCCGCTGCGACTGCCAATAAGGTCCGAAAGCTCCTTCCCGGTCAGGCCCTTCATCCCAGTCCAGCCCGAGCCATTTAAGGCTGCTCAGTATCTGGCCGGCTGAATCTTCCTTCAGGCGCTCCATGTCCGTATCTTCTATCCGTAAAATAAAGTGGCCGCCGCATTTTCGGGCAAACAGCCAATTAAAAAGCGCCGTCCGGGCGCCGCCTATATGCAGATAACCAGTTGGGCTGGGGGCGAAGCGCACCCGTACTTCTTCCATGATTAATCCCTCTTTTGCGCGGTATTGACGCCGCATTTGATATTTTTTGCGACAAGACGCCTGTTTGATAAAGCTGGCCTACGTTGTTCCCCGGCTAAAGCCATGGCATCTTTGCTTGAGAAACCCCCGCCGGATCTTTGTAGGCCATGGACGGCCAAAGGCGGAATATGCCAAGGAAAAGGGGCTTCTACCTATGCTTGCCTGCGTTTTGCGCCTCGTAGGGCAGCAAAGCGGATCGCAGGGTTTGACCATGTTTTAACCGGGGGCAGTATTATGCTCTTTGTCTTATATCTTTCACATTATAACACATAACGCAAAAAATCTGCCAAAAGAAAAAGGCCGCTACGGAAAAAGCCGCGCGGCCGCTGAAGGAATGCGCCAAAATATTATCGACGCGCGCCGTGTTTTGGGCCCGGCGGCTTAACCGTCCTTTTTTTGCCCGCCGCCGGCTTTTTCACCGAAGCGCGCGTTATTTCGTCTCCGGCCGGATTGCGCGCGCGAAATTTAAAGCCGAGCTTTTTTTCCAGATTGTCTATTTTTCTCAATTCTTCCGGCGTGTAAATGGTTACGGCCATTCCGGCCGCGCCCGCCCGTCCCGTGCGTCCCGCCCTGTGTACATATTGCTGGCGGTCGGGAGGCGGATCATAACTTATAACATGACTGACCCCTTCCACGTCCAACCCGCGGGCGGCTAAATCTGTCGCCACCAGCACTTGGATGCGCGCCCGGCGAAAATCCCGCAGCACCTTGAGCCGCTTTGTTTGGGACAAATCGCCCCGCAGAACGCCGCAGGAAAATCCCTCCGTTTCCAGCCATTCGCCGATCTCCGCAGCGCCCTCGCGCGCGCCGCAAAAAACTATGGCAAGATACGGGTTGGCACGCCGCAGAAACTCCCCCAAAGCCCATTTTTTCTTATCGGCGCTGACCTTCATTATCCAGTGTTCAATATTTACCGTGTCAAGTTTGTCGGCGTCAATGTCCACCAAGACAGGCGCTTTCATAATTTTTTTTGCCAAATCGGCCGCCGCCTGCGGCAAAGTAGCGGAGCAGACCACCGTCTGCCGTTTCGCGCCGACAAACAAAGACAACTGTTCTATATCTTCCAGAAAACCTCTTTGCAGCATCTCGTCTACTTCGTCCAGGACAAAAAAACTTACACCGCCCAAAGCGGCCGAGCGTTTTCTTAAATGATCCAGCAGCCGGCCGGGAGTGCCGACAAGGATATGCGGCGCTTTTCCCAGTTTGTCTTTTTGCGCGTAAAAATCCCGCCCGCCCAGTATGTTTAACACTTTTAAACCCGCGCCGCCGGCGATTTTTTTCGCCTCACCCGCTACCTGAACCGCCAGTTCCCGGGTGGGGGTCACGATAAGCGCCTGTGGATAAGTTTTTTTACTGTCAGCCTTATGCACGGCTGGAATGATAAATGCCATGGTCTTACCCGTACCCGTGCGCGCTTTGAGCAAAACATCCCGGCCTTTCAGGATTGGCGGTATGGCCGCCGCCTGCACCGGCATAGGCTTTTTCAATCCGATACCCGGCAAAAGCCGCAATATTTCATCTTTTATGCCCAAAAGGGCGAACCCGTCAGTCATAATTTCTCCATCGCGCCGCGGAACACACGCGCTTTTCTAACAATCAATATCGCCGCGTAATTCCCGGCAGAGGAATCTTCGCGGCGCATAACAACAAAATATACCATCTATGGTCTATGGTGCCGAGGACCGGAATCGAACCGGTACGGGACTCTCGCCCCGAGGGATTTTAAGTCCCTTGCGTCTGCCAGTTCCGCCACCCCGGCATATCAGGAAAATTATGGAGGCGGCACCCGGAATCGAACCGGGGAATAGAGGTTTTGCAGACCTCTGCCTTACCGCTTGGCTATGCCGCCCTGTCGGAAAGACAATTTTGTTTGCCCGAACAGGCTTTATCCTGATTCGGCAAACGCGATAAACAAAAATTGGAGCGGAAAACGAGATTCGAACTCGCGACCCCCGCCTTGGCAAGGCGATGCTCTACCACTGAGATACTTCCGCACTCTTTGCAATGAATATGGTGCCGCAGGGCAGAATCGAACTGCCGACACGAGGATTTTCAGTCCTCTGCTCTACCGACTGAGCTACCGCGGCAAAAGCCCCCGGCGGACAACCCCGCCGGAATAACAGCAAAGCTATTCTATGATAATTTAGCATATTTGTCAATGGTTTTTATTTT
>JAISPA010000142.1 GCA_031275255.1 Acidaminococcales bacterium
TCTTTTTGAGCCATAGGGTTTCGCTCCCTTCATTGTTGTTCTTGTCAAACTCAATGATAACGCTTTTCCCTATGGTTTTCTATTTTCTTTTTCCGTTGCATTTCATTTTACAATGAACCTTTCAAAACCGTGCATTTCAAGATAAAAACCTTGATTTTTTTTTTCTTTGCAGTTATAATAAATTGCATTGCAGTTATATTCCTCGATAGCTCAATGGTAGAGCACTCGGCTGTTAACCGAGTTGTTGCAGGTTCGAGTCCTGCTCGGGGAGCCAGGCGGCCCGTTGGTCAAGAGGTTAAGACACCGCCCTTTCACGGCGGTATCGGGGGTTCGATTCCCCCACGGGTCACCAAAATTCAACTATTACAAACTGATCGGCGTTTCACGGCCGGACAGGTTGGGGCGATTAGCTCAGCTGGGAGAGCGCCTGCCTTACAAGCAGGATGTCGGCGGTTCAATCCCGTCATCGCCCACCAATATACAAGCGAATTTCGGCTGACGCCGCGATTCGTTTTTTGTTTTCCGCCGGCGGAAAATGCCGGTCGGCTCAAACGTTTTGCGCCTCGCGGGGCGGCGAACCGGCCCGTAAATCTCATCCATGTTTTAGCCGGGGGCAGTATAAAGGACAGCGGCGGGTAACGGCAGAGAGTTTCGAGACGGCGCCGCCGTGAAAAGCTGCCCTTGCCAACTCGGCGCGAATAATCGCCCTGGTCATAGACTTTTCCGGTAAATTCTGGTATAATTTCACAATGGTATTAATTTGGTTGTTTGCCAATGTCTCAACTCTTTGGGAGTGATTTGATAAAATGTTCGGATTTTTGGGTAAAATTTTCGGCGACAGCAACAGGAAGGAATTAAAAAAAATACAGCCTTATCTGGAAGCGGTAAACCATCTGGAAGCTGAAACAGTGAAAATGAGCGATGCGGCGCTTTTAGGCCGCACGGTAGAATTCAAGCAGCGCTTCGGCAAAGGGGAAACGCTGGACAGTCTTTTGCCGGAGGCGTTCGCCACAGTGCGGGAGGCCGCCAGACGCGCGCTCGGCATGAGGCATTTTGACGTGCAGGTCGTCGGCGGCGTGGCGCTGCATCAGGGAAGAATCGCCGAAATGCGGACAGGCGAAGGGAAAACGCTGGTCGCGACCTTGCCGGTTTATTTGAACGCCCTGTCCGGCAAAGGTGTTCACGTCATAACGGTCAACGATTATTTAGCCAAGCGCGACAGCGAGTGGATGGGTGAGGTGTATCGCTTTCTCGGCCTGTCGGTGGGTCTTATCGTCCACGGGCTGGATTTTCCGCAGCGCAAGGCGGCCTACGCCGCAGATATTACTTACGGCACCAACAACGAGTTCGGCTTTGATTATTTGCGCGACAACATGGTCGTCCGGCCGGAGCAGATGGTGCAAAGACATCTGAATTACGCGATCGTCGACGAGGTTGACAGCATATTGATCGACGAGGCGCGCACGCCCCTGATCATTTCCGGGCCGGGTGAGAAATCCACCGATATGTACAAGACGCTGGCGCGCGTTGTGCCGCAGCTGGCGCCGGAGGAGGACTATACGGTCGACGAGAAGGCGCATACCGTCGCCCCCACCGAGCAGGGCATAGCTAAAGCGGAGAAACTGCTGGGAGTAAAAAACCTTTACGAAGGGGAGAACGTCGACCTTTCGCATCACTTTACCCAAGCGCTGAAAGCGCAGGCGCTGATGCAGGCCGACCGCGATTATGTAGTCAAGGACGGCGAAGTCATCATCGTTGATGAGTTTACCGGGCGGCTGATGTTCGGCCGGCGTTTTTCCGACGGCCTGCATCAGGCCATCGAAGCGAAAGAGGGGGTCAAAGTTGAAAGGGAGAGCCAGACTTTGGCGACCATCACCTTTCAGAATTATTTCCGCATGTACGACAAGCTGTCCGGTATGACCGGCACCGCCAAGACGGAAGAAAACGAGTTTCAGAAGATATATAAACTGGACGTGCTGGTAATCCCGACGAACAAAGAAAACCGCCGGGAGGACTTGCCGGACGTCGTCTACAAGACCAAACAGGCAAAATACCGGGCGGCCGTGAACGAGATCCTCGAACGGCACGCCGCCGGGCAGCCCGTACTGGTCGGCACTACTTCGATCGCCCAGTCCGAGGAGCTTTCCAGGGCGATAAAGCGCGCGGGCATACCCCACAATGTACTGAACGCCAAATATCACGAAAAAGAGGCCGAAATTATCGCCCTTGCCGGACAAAGGAGCGCCGTTACCATCGCCACCAACATGGCCGGCCGCGGCACGGACATCGTGCTGGGCGAAGGGGTAGCCGATTTGGGCGGTCTGCATATCATAGGCACGGAACGGCATGAAAGCCGCCGTATCGACAACCAGCTGCGCGGCCGGTCCGGACGGCAGGGCGATAAAGGCTCCAGCCGGTTTTATCTGTCGCTGGAGGACGATTTGATGCGGCTTTTCGGCTCAGACAACATTGCCGGAATCATGGACAAACTGGGCATGTCCGAAGACGAGCCGATCGAGCACACCCTTGTGACCAAATCCATTGAGTCGGCGCAGAAAAAAGTGGAAAACCGCAATTTTGAAATAAGAAAGCAAGTCCTGGATTACGACGACGTCATGAACCAGCAGCGCGAAGTCATTTACGCCCAGCGCCGCAGGATTTTGCTGGAAGAAGATCTCCGGCAGAATGTTGTGGACATGATCATGCGCGCGGTAAAAAACACCATGGAAATTTACGCGCCCAAAGAAGTGCATCCCGAAGACTGGAGCCTTTCCGCCCTCATCGCCAACGCCGAGGATTTTTACGCCCCGCCGGGCGCGCTGCGGGAAGAAGGTCTGGCTAAATTCAGCCGCGACGAACTGGCGGAATATCTGGAAGAGATCTCGCTTGAGCATTACGCGGAGCGGGAGCGGCAAATAGGCTTGCCCGCCATGCGCGAACTTGAAAAAATCATCATGCTGCGGGTCGTTGACGACAAATGGATGGATCACCTTGACGCCATGGATATGCTGCGCGAAGGCATCGGGCTCAGGGCTTACGGGCAAAAAGACCCGCTTGTTGAATATAAGGTCGAAGCCTATGATATGTTCCAGGCTATGACCGGCTCAATTCAGGACGATATTGTGCGCTATATGTTCAGGGTGAGTGTAATCGCCCAGCCGAAAGTGCCGGATCATCTGAAAAACGCTCAGGCGGTCTACGCGGGCGACGGTGAACCGCCCAGGAAACAGCCGGCGCGCAAGGCGGAGAACATAGGCCGCAACCAGCTTTGCCCCTGCGGCAGCGGTAAAAAATACAAGCAATGCTGCGGGCGCGGCGAATGATTAATTTTAGGAGTTGAAAACAGTGCTGATCGAGGAATATAAACAGGAGATACGGACGCTGGCGCGCAAACTGGAAGAAATGAGGGATTCCCTTTGACGTTGCCGGCAAAACCGAGTACGTGGCGGAACTTGAGCATAAAATGAGCGCGCCGGATTTTTGGGCTGACGTCGAAGAGGCGCAAAAGATTACGCAAGAAGCCGACCGGCTGAAAAGCGAAGTGGAAACATGGCGCTCGCTGCAAGGCAAACTTGACGATGTGCAGACGCTTTGGGATCTGGCGGTGGAAGAAAACGACGACAGTCTTGAGGAAGAAATAAAAGGCGGGCTTGCGGTTATCGGCGGCGAAGTGGAGCGCCTGGAACTGGACCTTTTGCTGGGCGGCGACTATGACGCCAGTAACGCCATTCTTACGATACACGCCGGCGCCGGCGGCACGGAGGCTCAGGACTGGGCCGAAATGCTTTTGCGCATGTACACCCGCTACAGCGAGCGGGCGCGCTTTAAAACAGAACTTCTGGATTTGCTGGACGGCGACGAGGCGGGCGTAAAAAGCGCGACTTTGTTCGTCAGCGGGCATAACGCCTACGGTTACCTGAAAGCGGAAAAAGGTGTGCACAGGCTTGTGCGCATATCGCCTTTTGACGCCAACGCCAGGCGGCATACTTCTTTTGCAGCACTTGACGTCATGCCGGAGATTCCAGACAATGTGGAACTGGACATAAACCCGGCCGACGTCAAGGTGGACACCTACCGGGCCAGCGGCGCGGGCGGCCAGCATATCAACAAGACGGATTCCGCCGTGCGCATGACGCACGTTCCGACCGGGACAGTGGTGCAATGCCAAAGCGAGCGGTCGCAGATACAAAACCGTGAACGCTGCCGGCAGCTTCTGCGCGCGAAACTTTTTGAACTGGAAAGGCAGAAACAAGCCGAACTGAAAAACGAAATATCCGGCGAATATCAGGCGATAGAATGGGGAAGCCAGATAAGGTCATACGTCTTCCATCCCTATTCGCTGGTGAAAGATCACCGCACGGGCGTGGAAACAGGCAATGTGCAGGCGGTCATGGACGGAGCCATCGACGGGTTCATCGAAGGGTACCTGCGCGGGCGGAAAAATGAGAAGTAGCGGGCGGGCGGCGTTTTGAAAAACAGCAAATACAGCGTTATGATCTTCATATTAATCACAGCCGGGCTTTTGTCCAGCCTGTTCATCAGCTTTAACCGGCACAGGGTCGAACAGGCCAACAAGCGCGTGGACATGATTTGCGAGTACGAGGAAATACTCCTTTTGGCAGGCATGTCCGGCAAACCGGCGGAAGAAGTCATGCGGCTTTTCCGGGAAAGCGGCGCGACTTCGCTTTCCATATACGAAAGTACCCTGGAGACGCTGGAGAAAAGGGGGTTTTTCGCCGCGATCGCCGGGCGGGAGGCGCTGGCGCGGCAGGCGGCCGGTGATGCCTCCTGGGAGCGGCTTGCCCCCGGCGGCATAAAACCTGACGAGCTGTATTTTTACGCTCCCGCCGGGCCGGACTTTCAGGAAATAGAAGAAGACTTAAAAGAGCGTTTCGCTCCAGACCGACTGCGCACAGTGAAAGAAGACGGGCCGCGGGTGCTGGCGCTCAAAGCCGATTATGAAGCGGTCAAAGAGCAGAGTCTGAGCATGTTGAGCAGCGATCTTAAAAAAATAAAGGAAAACGGGTTTTCGGCCGTCGTCCGTCCCTGCAACTACCAGCCGCCTTCCCCGCGCGGTATAAAACATACATTTTCCCGGATAGACAAATCCGGTGTACAGGTCGCCGGGGTACTTTTCGGCGGTCAGGAAGCGCTTGGCTACCCGGACCTGCTCCCGGCCACGGCGGAGGAGCTTAAACGCCGCGGCTGGACGCTGGGCATGACCGAGCATCCTTTGCAGCTGCAATTCGATAAACAGGCGGGATTGACGGAACTGGCGGAACTGGTCGGCTACCAGGCGGCGCGCCTTTACGTGATTGAAAAGAAGGAGCAGGAAAAAGTCCTTGACGTGCCGCGGGCCCTCCGGCGCTGGGCGCTGACCGACGAGGAACGCAACGTGCGCATGAACCTCATCCGGTTCTTTTGGGCGCCGTCTCCGGGCAAAACCGTACTTGACACCAATCTCGAATATGTCGCGCTCATCCGCGATCAAGTATTGGCGCGCGGCTTTTCCTTAGGTCCGGCCGGGATTTTTGAGCCTTATTTTCCCGCCCGCCCGCTCTTTATCCCGATTATTTTCGGCGCGGCGGCGGCGGGCGCATTGTATCTAACCATGCTGACGGAGTTTCTCACCAAACGCCGGCAGGTGATTTTGTCTCTGCTGGCGGGCGGGTTGCTTTCCCTGCTCTTTCTTTTCGCCGCGCCGCTTATCGCGCGCCAGGCGACGGCGTTTTTCTCCGCCGTTATCTTCCCGGTGCTGGCTATGGCCTGGCAAATGGGCAATTGGGAAAAGACAGCCGCAGTGAAAAACCGTTCTCTTACCGCTCTGCTGGCCGTTACCTTTGGCCAACTGGCCGCAGCCGTGCTGCTGTCTTTGATCGGCGGCTTTTATATAAGCGGTATACTGGGTGACATCCGGTTTTTTCTTGAAATGGATATATATAGGGGCGTCAAGCTCACCTTTTTGCTGCCGCTCTTTCTGATAACCCTTGTTTATTTAAAAAGATATACGGTACTGGGCGAGGAGATTGAGAACAAAACCGGGCTTGTCGGCCAGATAAAACAGTTGCTCGACTATCCCGTGCAGATGAAAACCCTGGCGCTGCTTGGCCTGGGCCTGGCGGCCGCTTATATTTTCATCGCCCGCACCGGCCATACCTCCGGCGTCGGCGTGCCGGCGATCGAGGTAAAAATCCGGCTGTTGCTGGAAGAGATAATGTACGCGCGCCCGCGGGAAAAAGAGTTTCTGGTCGGGCATCCGTCCTTTTTCCTGGCGGCTTTCGCCGCCTGGCGCGGACTGCCGCATATTATATACTACTGCCTGATTGTCGGCGCGACCATCGGGCAAGGCTGCCTTGTCGAAACCTTCGCCCACATGCGCACGCCGGTCGCCATGTCCGTAATTCGCGCCTTTGACGGCCTTTTGCTGGGCGGCGCGGTGGGAATTGCCGCGCTGCTGGCCGCCGCCGTTTTGTTCTTTCTGGGACGGCGGCTGCTTAGGAGATATGCCGGTGAAACATAAGAACATTCTCATTTCCGGTTATTACGGCTTCGCCAACGCCGGCGACGAGGCCATGCTCACGGCGGTCATCGACGCCCTGCGCGGCTTGGCGGACAATCCCGGCATTTCCGTGCTTTCCGGCAATCCCGCAGAAACGGCCGCGCGCCACGGCGTCATAGCGATACAACGGTTCAACCCGTTTTTCGTGTTTCGGGCGGTGAGAAAAGCGGATATCGTGCTCTCGGGCGGCGGCAGCCTGCTGCAGGATGTTACCAGCAAACGCAGCCTGTATTATTATCTCGGCGTCCTGCAACTGGCCAAATTCCTGCGCAAGCCGGTCATGCTCTACGGGCAGGGAATCGGCCCTTTGCGCGCGGCGCTGGCGCGCAAACTGACCGGGTTTGTCTGCCGGCAGGCCGACGTCATAGCCGTGCGCGACAAACAGTCGCTGCGAGAGTTGGCGCTGCTCGGCGTCGACGAAAAAAAAACCTTTCTGACCGCCGATCCGGTCATGGCCATGCGCCCCGCCGACAAAGAGGACGGCCGTTTGATATTGCGCGAACACGGCGTGGAAAGCGGCTTTCTGGTCGGCATATCGGCCAGGGAATGGCAGGGACTCGCCTGCTTTAAAAAAGAGCTGGCAAAAGCGGCCGACGCGCTTGTCCGGGAATACGGCGCGAAAATCATATTTTTATCTTTGCAGTATCCCGGCGATCTGACGGTATCGAAAGAAATCGCGCATCTGATGGCCGAAAAGGCCGGCGCAACGGTGATTGAAAAAAGATGCGGCGTAGACGATTTTCTTTCGCTTGTCGGCAATATGAACCTGCTTTTGAGCGTGCGCCTGCACGCGCTGATCTTCGGCGCGCTCATGCAGGTTCCAGTCATAGGGCTCTCTTACGATCCCAAGATCGACGCTTTCCTCGAAAGCATAGGCGGCGCGCCGGCGGGAGATTTGGCGCGGATAACGGCGGAAAAGATCATGCAAGAGGCGCGGCGGGTCATAGCGGACAAAAGCCTTATGGAACGCCGGCGGGAGCTGTTGGAAAAATTGCGGGCCGGAGCGGTGAAGAACGCGCGGCTGGCGATGGAATTATTAAACGGCGGGAGGTAATTGATGTAAATGATAATCATGAGCGGCGTCAGCAAACGTTACCATAGCGG
>JAISPA010000199.1 GCA_031275255.1 Acidaminococcales bacterium
CAAAGAGCGCAAGCCTTTGCTGCTGGCCTTTAGAGAAACTCCCTTCCATGCCGGTCATATTGAGCTCATGCGCCAGGCCGCTAGAAACGGTGCAATCATTGCTCCGCCCGTGCCGGCCTTTTACAATCGGCCGGCTACCATCGCCGAATTAGTTGACCATACCGTAGGTCGCTATCTTGACCTACTGGGGTTTAGTGTTCCAAGCGCTAAACGCTGGCAAGGCGTAAACAAAAATTGAACACAGAGCTAACCCCCTCCGACAAACATAGCTTACCCATTCGAGGACTGGCATGGTTTGCTCTTCCGAGGACCAGCAGCTATACTGTTCCTCAGCTAAAATCGTGGCATCTTTGCAGCTAATTTGCCACACTACTTTGTTAATGCAGTCTCGTTCAAAAATACGCTTAATGTAAAACTGCTTGTGCCTGTTTTGTGGTGAGGATCAAGCAGTCATATTTTTTTTTGTAACATAATAAGATTTGTCTTTTGCCAGTTTGTTTTATGATAAAAAGCCAGAGCGCCCGCGTTGCCTATGTCTGCCGCCAGGTCAAGTCTTTTGGCGCCGACAGTTTCCGCCCAGCTGCCTACGGCAGATAGCAGCGTGCTACCCAATTGTTTACCCTGATGTCCGGGCAGGATTACAACATCTTCAATGAGCGCCTTGTAACCGCCTTCCGCAGTTGAGATGACGAGTTGGGCGCTGCACATTCCGACCGGGAGGTTATTGCGCCTGATTACGAAAACGCGGGAACGGCTGTCCGCAAGAAGCAAGTTCAGACCAGCAATCTGCTTTTGCCTGTCGGCGTGAAAATCTTTTTCCAAAGAAAAAATAATGGCAATCATATCCGCCAGCGCTTCTATATCGGCGGCTGCGGCCAGATTTATACTGTATTCATCTTTTGCCAAAATAAAAAACTTCCCAACCGCCAGTCGCCGTAAAAGCAAATGCCGATACACCGCTTTTATGCAATCAGATTTTAAAAGCGCTGACGAAATTCTTATAAACTTCTATCGCGGTAAAATATTTCTCCAATATTATGTGTTCGTCCGGCTGATGCGCCTGTTTGTCGTCGCCCGGCCCGTAAATGGCCAGGGGAAGTATTTTGCCGTCAAGCAGGGTGGACGCGTCGGTGTAATAATTTACGCCGCGCTTGATCAATGTTTTGCCGGCGGCCGCTTCAAGCGCCTGAACAATATGGTGTTCTTTAACGCCCTCCACCGGCAGGGCGCTGGTCAAAAATTCATACTGCGCGCAAAAATCGGCGTCGCCTGCCGCGGCTTTTGCCAAGGCGGCGTCAACGAAATCTCTGATATCTTTTTCCGTTTGCCCGGGAATTGTCCTTATGTCAATTGTGCAAACGCAGGAGTCGGGAACGACGTTCACCGCCACACCGCCCTGAATGCTGTTGACGCTGAAAGTAGGGCTGCCCAGCAGCGGATTGGGTAGACAGGCAAAACTTTGCGCGTTTAGTATGTGGATGAATTTGGCCATGCCGTTGACGGCGTTAACGCCCAAATGCGGCATGGAGCCGTGAGCCGTTTTACCGCGTGCGGTTACTTTCAGCCACATGGCGCCTTTATGGGCGAGCAGAATATCACTGTTGCTCGGCTCTCCCACTAACACAGCGCCTATATCGGACATACCGCCGCTTTTTACAAAAGCGGCCGCCCCCCGGCGTGAAACTTCCTCGTCGGCCGTAGCCAGAAAAACGACGTCCTGTTCGGGGGTTAAGCCTTCCCGGCGCAAGAGTATCAGGGCATACAGCATGGCGGCCACGGAACTTTTCATATCGGCAATACCCCGTCCGTATACCAAGCCGTTTTCACTTTCGCAGGCAAACGGTTCATGTCGCCATTTCATTTCACCGACCGGAACCGTATCAAGGTGTCCGGTCAGCAGCAGGGCGGGGGAGGCCGTTTCGCCTTTAAGACGAAATACCAGGTTGGCACGCCCGGGAGCGAATTCATCTACCTTGGCATCTATTTTGTTTTCCTTTAAAAAACTTTGCAGTTGTCTGGCCAGAACAACCTCGTTGCCCGGAGGATTTACCGTCCGGCATTTTACCGTTTGCCGGAGCAAGTCAAAAGCCTCGTTTTCATCAAATTTATGTTTACCCATGCCAGCCAATCCTTTCACATACCGATTAGCGTTGAACTAACCCGCGGCGGGAGCCTGATCTTTCGCTGAAGGAAGCCCGGTTCAATGCGCCTGTTCGGTTGATTTTAAATAAATATCTTTCAGTCTGGCCTTGGCTTCGGGCGTATTTTCCGTACAGGAAGCCAATACCTGGCCTTTTTGCAACAGATAGGCCCGATCCGCCATAGCCAGCGCTTTGAAAGCGTTCTGCTCGATCAGCAGGACGGTGGTCCCGTCTTTGTTTATTTGTCTGATGGTCGCGAAAATATCGTTTACGATCAACGGCGCCAATCCCAGGGAGGGTTCATCCATAAGGACTATTTGCGGGTCGCTCATCAGGGCGCGGCTGATGGAGAGCATCTGCTGTTCGCCGCCGCTCATCGTCCCGGCGTTTTGCGAGCGGCGCTCGGCGAGACGCGGGAACATCGTATAAGCACGTTCAAGATTGCGAGCTATATTGGCTTTATTCTTGCTGCAGGAGGCGCCTACCAGAAGATTTTCTTCTACCGTCATTTTCGGGAATACGCGTCGGCCTTCAGGCACTACGCCGATGCCACGGCTTACGATCGCTTCCGTCGGCAGCCCGCGGATGCTGGCGTCGTTAAAGAGTATGTCGCCGGCGGACGGTTTGACAAAGCCCAAAACAGTGTTTATGGTTGTGGTTTTGCCGGCGCCGTTGCTGCCAAGCAGGCAGGTTATGCTGCCTTTGGGTATTTCTATGATCACGTTTTTAAGGACAGGCACGGAACCGTAAAAAGTGGAAACGTCGATGATCGTCAGCATTAGCGGCCGTCCTCCTGTCCCAAGTAAGCGTTGATCACCTGTTCGTTACCTGCGATATCGGCAAAAGTGCCGTAAGCGATGCTTTCCCCGTAGTTTAAAACCATTACCTTGTCTACCAGCCCTTTGATAAAACCCATGTCGTGTTCAACGACAATTATTGACAAATCAGGTATGGATTTTTTGACTTTCAAGAGGTCGTTCATCAGGCGTTCGGTTTCCAGGCTGTCCATACCGGCGGACGGTTCGTCCAAAAGCAGCACTTTCGGCCTGGAAGCTATGGCCCGGCAGATTTCCAGCCGCCGGCGGTCGGCGTAAGGCAGATCTTTGGCGATTTTGTCGGCCTGGTTTAGCAACAGGGAACCAAAAATGCCCATTATATCCATAGCCTTCGTTATGGCCTGCGTTTGCAGCGCTTTTTCTTTGGCGGGAGCGAAAATAGCGCCGAAAATGGAAGCCGTTCTGGTTTCTTCCAGGCCCATGATAATATTTTCCACAACATTCAAATTCCAGAACAGCCGGCCGTTTTGAAAAGTCCTGGCGATACCGAGATTAAAAATTTTATTGGCCGGCAAACCTTGGATAGGCGCTCCGTTTAGGGCGATAGTCCCGGCGGACGGCTGATAGATACCTGATAATAAATTAAACAGGGTGGTTTTACCGGAGCCGTTTGGGCCAATGATACCGAGCATTTCCCCGGCGGCAAGCGAAAAACTTACTTTGCTGACCGCGGTTACGCCGCCGAAATTGATCGTGAGGTCTTTGACCGACAAAAGCTCCATTTATCCGGCCTCCCGTGGGAAGGCTTTAAAAATGCGGCGTTTGAAGGGTACAAGACCTTCGCGCATAAACAACAGGCATAAAACAATTATCAGGCCATAGAAGAACACCCGATAATCCTCAAAAGCCCGGAATTTTTCGGGAAAAATAGAAAGGGCAAAAGCCCCGAGCAAAGCGCCCGGGATGGAATCCAGCCCTCCCAGGATAATCATGCTGATAATGATGACCGACAAAGAATAACCGAAATTTTCCGGAGCGATGAAGTTGATCATAGCGGCGTACAATCCGCCCGCCAGACCGCCGAAAAAGGCGCTGATAGCGAAAGCGTATAATTTATAGCTGGTAAGGTTCATGCCGTAACATTGCACGGCCAATTGGTCTTCGCGCATCGCGTTCAGCGACAGCCCCAAGAAAGAATTACTGAGTTTATACAAAACAACTGTGGAGAAAATCAAAACAGCCAGGCACAAATAATAGAAGTTGGCTAAATAACTCATGGAGGTAAAGCCGAGATTCATGACCGTACCCAGATCATAACCGAAAATTACCGGCGAGGGTATGTCGATCAGGCCGTTGGTGCCGCCGGTAACGCTTTCGGTATTAAGAATAAGTTCCTGGACGATAAGGCCGAAAGCGATAGTGACCAAAGCCAGATAATGGCCTTTGACCCGCAGCGCCGGCAACCCTAAAATGATGCCGAACAGGCAGGCCATGGCGCCGGACAGGGGCAGGGCGATCCAAAAACTTACGCCAAGTTTCAAGGTGAGAAGGCCGACGGTATAAGCGCCCACCGCTTCAAAAGCGGCGTATCCCAGACAGATCAGCCCGGCGCGCCCGGTCATGAAATTAAGGCCAACGGCCATTATAGCGTGCAGTATGGCAAAGTTGATAACCTGCAGCCAATAGGGGTCGCCGTTGACGATGAAAGGAAAAGTCAGGGCGAGCAAAGCCGCAATTAAGCCAACTTGTTTGATGTTGTCGGCGTAAAGTGAAGACAGTTTTTGCGTTTGCAGTGGAAATTTCTTTTTATAAACAACCGCGCCAAAGAAAAGCGCCAATAAATAGCCAACTACCGCCAAAGGATCTTCAATAACGATAAAAGCAAGAAAAAGCGCGTAAACGATAAGTTCTGACAATAATATATAAGTATTCACCGCTCAATTTGCCCCCCTACACTTTTTCATAAGCGCGTTCGCCGAACAATCCGGCCGGGCGGAAAACCAGGCAGATTATCACGATCAGGAAGCTGATCAGGTCTTGATAACTTGACCCGTCAGGAACGACGCTCACTACTAGTATTTCCAGAAAACCCAGCAGGAGGCCGCCCACGATCGCGCCGTAAATATTGCCCAAACCACCCACTACCGCGGAAGCAAACCCTTTAATACTGGCGGCGAAACCCATGTTGAACTTTATAATGCCGTAAGCCATGCCGTTCATCAATCCGGCCACTGCTCCCAGCGCCGACCCGAGAACAAGCGTTACCACGAAAACGAGTTTGACGTTGACGCCCATCATCATGGCGGCCTCTCTGTCCTGGGCGGTGGCGCGGATATACCGCCCGAACACAGTTTTTTCAATAAAATAATACATACCGCTTATGAGCAGCGCGGACAGGCAGATGCACAGCAAGGTTTCCGCCTTGATCAATACGCCGCCCGCCGTAAGGCTGTTCATAAAAATCAGTTGCGGAAAAGGCTGGGGGTTTCTCCCGTTCGGCACGAAAAGCATTACCGCCTCCCGCACCACGATGGACGCGCCCAAAGTTATGAGCAAGGTCATAATGTCGGGTGTGCCGCGCATCGGCCTGACGATGAATTTTTCCAGCGCGGCGCCGAACAATGCCCCGGTGATCAGCACTACGGCTAAAACGAGAAGGACAAACAGAACCGTGCCGGGGGTAAAGCCGGCGGCGGCGAAAACGCCGCCGCCGATCATCGCCGCGAAAGCTCCTAACATGAACACTTCGCCGTGGGCGAAGTTCACTACTTCAATGACGCCGAAAAACAACGTGAACCCCACGGCGATCAAAGCATACATGATGCCTAAGCTCAAAGCGTTGAAAAACTGCTGAACGATTACTTCTCCCGCCATTTTTACCCCCAAATGTTTCAAAAGAACTTATTTATTTCTTTATCTTTTTATCGACCACTTTAATGTTCGCTTTGTCATAGGAAACCCATTTGCCGTCCTGGGAAATGAAAGTCGTGATCAATCTGGTGGTAGTTTGCCCGTTTTCGTCAAAAGTAGTGTCGCCGATTACGCCCTTATAGTTTTTGGTTGCCCGGATGGCGTCTATGATCTTGGCGCGGTCGGTGGATTTCGCACGGGAAATGGCGTCCATGATCACGCCCATAGTATCATAAGCGAACTGGCCGTAAGCTTCATACGGCTCGGCGTACTTGGCCGCCTCATAGTCGGCTTTGAATTGCTTGCCGCCAGGCAGCTCTTCCAAAGGCTTGCCGATATTGAAAGCGATCATGCCGGCGGCGGCGTCGCCCGCGATTTTGTTGAAAGTGTCGGAAATTATGCCGGAGTCGCTTAAAAAGAGGCAGTCCATCTTCAGGTCAGCCATCTGGCGTTTGAGCAGGGCCGCTTCTGTAGCCACGCCGCCAAAATAAATGGCGTCAGGGTTCTTGGCTTTTATGTTGGTCAAAAGAGCCGCGAAATCTTGCTGCCCGACCGCTATGCCGTCTTCGGACAAAATTGTCGCGCCGTTTTTCTTGGCCGCCTCGCCGAACTGGGTGGCGTTGGTCTTGCCGTAATCGGTACGGTCGTTGATAAGGCAAATAGTCTTTACGCCCCATTCTTTGGTCGCCAGTTCTCCGGCATATTCGTTTTGCACATTGGCGGCCGTCATGACGCGGGTAATTTCTTTGAACCCTTTGCCGGTAATATCGGGGTGGATCGCGGCCGTAACCACCAGCGGCACACCGCTTCTGTGGAAAACAGGCACGGTGGCCAACGCGCAGCCGCTGTTAAAATGCCCGCCGACAGCGACAATGTTTTTATCGGCGATTAATTTGTTCGCGGCCGATACGGCAGTGGAAGGATCCCCCGCGTCGTCGGCGACGACCAGTTCAAATTTGTAAGGATATTTGCCTGACTCGTTCGCTTTTT
>JAISPA010000223.1 GCA_031275255.1 Acidaminococcales bacterium
ACATGATCGGCGAACTGGAGAAATTGATGCTTTATATGTTTTCCGAGTTTGGCCGCACCGCTTTCAACGTCGATTCCATACACGCGCTTTGTTTGACCCTGATCCTGTCTTTTTTGAAAATGGTCATTCCGCTTATGCTGGTGATTGCGTTTGTCGGCCTTTTTGTCAATTATTTCCAGGTCGGTTTCATGTTCAACCCCGGTCTTTTGCTGCCCGATTTCAGCCGGATAAATCCTTTGAGCGGATTTTCCCGGATATTTTTCTCCAAGGCCGCCCTGGTCAACTTGAGCAAATCCCTGTTGAAAATAGTAATAATTGGCTACTTTATCTATACTTTTGTGGAAAAGCAGATATATATATTGCCGGGGCTGATCGGCAGCGACGTCGAAAGCGGGAGTTTGTTTTTCGGCGGGCTGGTCGTAGACCTGGGCCTTCGCGTGGGCGCCGTTATGCTGGTGATCGCGGCTTTCGATTATTATTACCAATGGTACACGCACAGGGAAAACCTGAAAATGACCAAGCAGGAAATCAAAGAAGAATATAAACAGACGGAAGGCAATCCGCTGATCAAAAGCAAAATCCGCTCCAAACAGCGCGAGCTGGCCATGCGCAGAATGATGCAGGAAGTTCCGAAAGCGGACGTGGTCATAACCAACCCGACCCATTTCGCGGTTGCGCTGAAATATTCGTCGGACATGCCCGCGCCTTTGGTAATAGCCAAAGGGCAGGATTATATCGCCCTTAAAATCAAAGAAAAAGCCGATGAAAACAAAGTGGTGATTGTCGAAAACAGGACTTTGGCCAGAGCGCTTTATCATACGGCCGATATCGGCGAATATATACCTTTTGAACTTTACCAGGCGGTCGCCGAAGTACTCGCTTACGTTTACAAACTCAAACGCCGGCTGGCCTGATCGGCGCGGGGGATGGCATAAGATGCCGGGCAGCGAAAGAGCGGCAGATAATTAAAGCCTTAGGGCGGAAAATCCGCCAAAAGACGGGTGTGGAACGATAGCGTGAACACGCCTGTATAAAGGAGTTCCCGGACTTGGAATATACGCCGTCATGGTTGACCAAGATAACAAAATACAGTGATGTGCTGATAACGGTGGTGGTCATTACGATCGTTGTCATGATGATCATTCCCCTGCCGCCTTTTGCCCTTGATTTGTTTCTGACCACCAACATAACGCTGGGGCTGATGATCGTCATGGTATCGATTTACAATACCGAACCGCTGCAATTTTCCGTGTTTCCTTCGCTGCTTTTGGTAACAACCCTTTTCCGCCTGGCGCTGAACGTCTCATCTACCCGCCTGATCCTGCTCCAGGGCTACGCGGGCGAAGTCATACAGTCCTTCGGCGAATTTGTCATAGGCGGCAACGCGGTGGTCGGCTTTATCGTTTTCATCATACTTATTATCATCCAGTTTATTGTTATTACCAGAGGTGCGGAAAGGGTCGCCGAAGTAACGGCAAGATTTACGCTTGACGCTATGCCCGGCAAGCAGTTGAGCATCGACGCCGATTTAAATTCCGGCCTTATAACGGAAACGGAAGCCAAAGAGCGGCGCGTGAAAATACAACGCGAAGCTGATTTTTACGGGGCTATGGACGGCGCCAGCAAGTTTGTCAAAGGTGATGCGATCGCGGCGATTATCATTGTCATGATCAATATTGTGGGCGGATTTGTTATCGGCGTGCTGCAAAGGGGTATGAGCATTACGGGCGCGCTGCAGGCGTACACCCTGCTCACCGTCGGCGAGGGCCTGGTCAACCAGATACCGGCCCTGCTCATATCCACCGCGACCGGCATCATAGTAACCCGGGCCGCTTCCGACTCCGACATGGGGCATGACGTCGTGGGGCAACTCCTGACCAAGCCGCGCGTTTTTTATATAACGGCGGTTGTGTTATTTTTGCTCTCTCTGGTCCCTGGACTGCCGGGCGTGCCCTTTGTGGTATTGGGCATACTTGTCGGCGTCATCGCGAGAACGCTCAGCCAAACCATTGTAAAGCAGGTTGAGGATGAAATTACCCGGCAGGAAGAAAAAGAGATCGAAGAAATCAAAAAGCCGGAAAACGTGGTTTCGCTTTTACAGGTCGATCCCATGGAACTGGAGATTGGCTACAGTCTTATTCCTATGGTTGACGCCAGCCAAGGCGGGGATCTTTTGGACCGTATAATCATGATCAGACGCCAGTGCGCCCTGGAAATGGGCTTTGTCGTGCCGACCATCCGCATCCGGGACAATATACAATTAAAACCCAACGCCTATATCATCAAACTTAAAGGAGTAGAAATAGCCAAAGGCGAACTTTTGCTTGATCACTATCTGGCCATGAATCCCGGGCAGGCGGAATTTGACATTGACGGCATAGAAACGCTGGAGCCGGCTTTTGGTCTGCCGGCGATTTGGATACAGGAACAGGAGAGGGAAAACGCCGAAATGTTGGGCTATACGGTGGTTGATCCGATTTCCGTTCTCGCCACCCATATAACCGAGATCATAAAAGCCAACGCGGCGGACATACTCGGCCGCCAGGACGTACAAACTCTGGTCGATTCCGTGCGCGGCAATTATCCGGCCGTGGTGGAGGAACTCATTCCCAATATAGTATCGTTGGGCGAATTGCAGAAAGTGCTGGCAAGTCTTTTGCGGGAGCGTGTGTCCATACGCGATCTTGTCAGCATTTTTGAGACCCTGGCCGACTACGGCGCTTTGACCAAAGATGCGGAAATACTGACCGAATATGTCCGGCACGCGCTCTCCCGGCAGATAACCAAGCAATTTGCTCAAAACGGCGTCCTGACCTGTATAACCATTGACGTAGAGCTGGAAAACATCATTGTGCAGTCTGCGCAAAAGACGGAGCAGGGTTCTTATGTAAACCTGGAGCCTAAAACCATGCAGGCGTTCATCGCCTCTCTCAATCAGGAAATCGCCAAATTGACCAATATGGGTTATCAGCCGATCGTCCTTACCAATCCGAACGCCAGGCTTTATACGCGCAAGATAGTGGAACGTTCCGCTCCCGGTCTGACGGTTTTGTCTTACGCCGAACTTGAGCCAAAGACGGAGATACAAGCTATGGGGATGGTGAAAATCTAAATGAGATATAGGATATTTACCGCCTCAACCGTGCAGGAAGCGGTCAGCCAAGTGAAAGAAACATTAGGGCGGGACGCGGTTATACTTTATACAAAGAAACTCCGCAAAGGCTGGATATTCGGGCGTGAAATCGTTGAAGTCGCGGCGGTGGCGGACGATGATGCGCCGGCGGTTACGGCGTCCGGCAATTTGCGCCAATCGCCGGCCAACCACAGAGAACCAGCCCGTCCCTTGAACAAACCGGCGGTAAAGTCTGCCGGCCAGCCGCGCGAGAGCGTGGTAAAACCTCTGGGCAGGGCTATGGCAAAGCCGGCGCCTCTGGTTGAAGATACACCTGCGGCGGCCAGCCGCGCCGTGCGGACGGAGCCTGCCGCTTCCGCCGGCGCCATATACGCGGAGATGAAAAAAGCGATTGAGCCGCTGGCGCCGGAGAGGATTGCCACTGGCGCCGCAGCGGCAAAGCCGGGGCAGGTTGCCGTTGCCGGCGCGACGGTAAAAAATGCCGAAATAAACGTGGCAAAAGGCGCAAACAGCCTGTCTGTCCCTAAAACGGAGGTTGCCGGGACGGCGGGCGAGGACTTGAAAAGCGAACTGACCGGTATCCGACAGATGCTTGAACAACTTTTATCAAAAACAAAGACAACTCCGGTCAATCCGTGGTATGATTATCTTGTGAAGAAAGAAATCACGCCCGGTTTCGCGGAGCAAATTTTAAAAGGGTTTCCTTATTCTTTGACCGCGTTCAATAAAAACCCGGAAGCGATTAAAAAAATGCTTCACGATCGGTTGGTCGATTATATAAGGACGACCAACGGTATAAAAATTTCCGCCTCCGGCTGCAAGAAGGTCGCGCTGGTGGGACCGACGGGAGTCGGCAAGACTACCACGCTGGCTAAACTGGCGGCGAAGTTTGCCCTGGAGGACAATATTGATACCGCTTTCATATCGTCGGATACTTACCGGATAGCGGCGGTGGAGCAACTAAAGA
>JAISPA010000256.1 GCA_031275255.1 Acidaminococcales bacterium
TGCTCTTCCCCGGTTAAAATCATGGCGTCTTTGCGCCTCTCAGGGCGGCAAACAGATACGCATATCTTATCCATTTATAGTACCTTGTAACACCTGAAGGTTGTCAGCAAGCGGCGAGGATTTTTTCGCCGGGCAAGGCGCAAAATGCAGGCGAACCCCGCAGAATGCTTGCCTTCCCTGGTGCATTCTGCATTTGGCCGTCCTTGGCCTTCAAAGGTTCGGCGAGGCTTTGCAACACCGCCCGGCGGGAAAAAGACCGCGTTTGGTAAACTTTCAGGTGTTACGGGGTGCTGGCAACATTATAAAACCGTTTCAACTTTTCCCGGCGCGGAAAATTGCGCGTTCAAGCAACGTCAGGCCGCTTTGGGCGGCAAAACCGGTGAAAAGGCCGGCTGGCAGGGAAAAGATGAGCAGCGGCGGCAGATAATATAAAAGTACCCGGTTGTTTATGACCAAACAGGCGGCCAGCAATTGGCCGGTATTGTGCGCCGCTGCGCCGGCCAGGCTGACCCCTGCGAGCGAAACGCGCGGAATTTTCCGCGTCAGAATCATAACCGCGAGACTGGCCGCGCCGCCGGCTAAACTGAGCAAAAAGGCGGATGAGAGCAAAGAGCCGGTCAGCAAAGAGGCGAGAAAAACACGCAAAAAAATAACCGCGACGGCCAGCCGTAACGGCAAAAGATAAAGGCACATAAGCGTCGCTATATTAGCCAGCCCCATTTTAGCGCCCGGCACCGGTAAAAGAAACGGGAGCGCACTTTCGGCAATATTGAGCGCCACCCCTATCGCCGCAAGGACGGACGCGAGAACAAGCCGGCGCGTTTCATCGCGATATGGCATCAAGCTCACCTTCCGTTCCCGGCGCCTCTATTGCCGCATAAATTTTTCCGGGAATACAGACAATCATTTGCCGCGGCTTATTTATATAGGACATATGCATACATATTTTGTCAGGACAGGAGGCGCCGATCACCCTTACTCCCTTTTCCGGGTCAAATTCAAAGGTTATCGGGCCGGCCGCGCTGGCGAAAGACTGCGTGAAAACATTCCCCTGTTTAAGTTGCGCAAGGCGTACGGAAAACAGCTCCGTTTCCTGGGCGGCGACGAATACCCGGCCGCCGGCGGCCTCCCAATTGGCAAGGGCGGGGATAAATGACAGCAGGGACAGAAGAAGTATTAAACCCGCTATGTAAAGGTCATTCTTGCCGATAAAGCCATTTGCTTTTTTCATTTTTCACAAATTTATCCTTTAATCCGGCGGAAATGTAAACAATTAGGTCGCTGCCGACGATCACCGCCTCCACCTCGGGGATGTTTTCCATCATGGACAGGCTTTCGGCCGGCGGCAGGAGAAAAAAGAGGGTGGAATAATAGTCGGCCAAAAAAGCGTTTTGCGTAACGGCGGTGGCGCTGATGTTCCTCCTGCTCGGCCAGCCTGTCTCCGGCAGCAGTATATGATGGTAACGGCTGCCGTCCACTTCAAAATAACGCTGGTAGTCGCCTGAAGTCGCCACGCTTTCGCCGGGCGACAGTTTGAGTACGCCTAAGTTACCGTTCAGGTCGCGCGGGTCTTGTATGCCGATAAGCCAGGGGGTTTTGTCCGGTTTTTCCCCCACGACCTTGATATTGCCGCCGCCGTTGACCAAAGCGCAGATGATATTCGGGTCGCCGGCCAAAAACCTGCCGGCTTCCTCCACCGCCCAGCCTTTGGCCAGCGCGCCAAGGTCTATGGACATGCCCTTTTCTTCAAGGTAAACCGTTTCCTGCTGCGCCGCGAGCGACAGTTTCTCCTTGCCCGTAAGCCGCATGGCCTTTTGCAATTCGCCTGTTCCCGGCAGTTTTCTTTCCTCGCGGCATCTGTTCCAAAGATCGGTCAGCGGCCCTAAAGTTATATCAAATTCGGGATACTGTTGGCTTAATACGAAATCTATGACGAAGAATACATCGGTGGATACGGTAACCGGCGTGACGCCGGCTTTGCCGTTTATCCGCGCGATTTCCGAAAGTTCTTCCCTGCCGTAGCGGTCCGTACGGTCCGCGATATTTTGCATCAGGGCTAAAGCGCTGTTTATGACTTCACCGGTTTTTTGCCGGTCTCTGCCTGTAGCGTCTATTTGCACGATGGTGTCCATCATGAATTTAGTGGCGCTGCTTTTTTCCAGGCCTTTTTTGCAGGCGGCGGACAGGAAAATGAGCGGCAGGAGAAAAAGTGCGAGCAATTTTAGGCAAAAAGGCGGCAAGTATCGGAAACTGCCGGCAAAATTTGCCTTTGAAGCCTTTCTGATTTGAACGTAAACCAAAGACAACACATCCGAATTACTTTTATTTAAAAACAAATGTCTCCCGCTGAAAATAAAGCGCTTACGGCGTTTTGTCAAATATTTTCCTACATAAGCTTATACATAAACAAGATAACACAGGTTATGAAGTCTGCGCAACCACATTATTTTAAAGCGCACGTTAAAAAGTCAACTGTTCATTGTAAAATGAAATACAACGGAAACAGACAATAGAAAACCATAGGGAAGAGCGCTGTCATTGAGCCTGACAAAAACGGCAATGAAAGGAGCGAGACTCTATGGTGCAAAAAGAGCATACAACAAAACGGCGGACATTTCAACACCTGCCAACAAGTAAGCGCAAAAAAGATGCCATAATTTCAGCCGGGTAATAGTATAACAATTTACCCAGCGCCCCGGTAATACAGCCAATAATCTGACGATACTCAATTTTGCCCGTAAAACAACAAGCGCACCCGCCCGATGGTTTCGGGCAGGTGCGCCGCAACAAAATATGATTGTTGATTTGGTGCCGAAGGCCGGACTCGAACCGGCACGTGGGGTTGCCACGCTTGATTTTGAGTCAAGTGCGTCTGCCAATTCCGCCACTTCGGCGCTGCAGCATGGTAATTTCATCCGCTGCGGAACGGGGCTTCGCTACGCGGAAAATCCGGCTCCCACAGAACGTCAGCCGAGTCTGCGCCAAACCCGGACGCCCTATGCTTGCCGGGAGACACAGAGAGGACTCACCTCCGAAAGGACGAGTTTACCTCGCCGGAGAGGGTTAGTTCCGTGACAAAAACTCCTATTACAAAACAGAGTTTACATTATTTACAGTCATTTTGTCAAGTTCATCCGAAAGATCATAAATATGGGTTTGCACAAGGAAATCACCGGGCGGATAAAGGCCCTGCGCCAAATCCCACGGCCGGACAGTTCATTTTTTCCGCGCGCTGACAAGCCCTTTATTTATTTTGTCCAAGACATCGTACATTGTCTGCCGCCTTTCGCCGACGGCGTCGCCAAACATACTGTCGTATACGGCTTTATAATCCGCCTTGCATTTGTTGCAGACAGCAATTCCTTTATCGGTGAGGCTGACCCTGACGCACCGCGCGTCGCGCGGGTCCGTAACCCTGTTGACGAGGCCGGCGGTCTCCATGCGCCGCAAAGATACGCCAACGGTGGCCTTGCTTACGCCGAGCGCATTGGCCAATTCTTTTTGTGAACGGCCGGAGCGTTCGTCCAAAAGAAGCAATATGTCCGTCTGCCCGACATAAAGATTAAATTTTTGGGATATTTTGTCAACACATTCTGCGTATTCGGCAATCACGCTGTTGAATATATTAGTAAGCTCATCCTTTTGTTTTACAATCATAAATACCTCCTCTCGCCGGCTTGCCGCCGGCTGCCTTCATTTTTCAGGCCAAAAGCGGCGTTTGCGCTGCTTGGCTGTATGCCTCAGGGCAAGTTCAGTACAATAATAAACTGTTTTAGCGCATTGATTTGTTCCTAATATTATTTTACCCTAATTATGCGAAATGGGAAAGTAAAATAATCGCAATAATAATGTTTTTTTTATAATAAATCGGCTGCGCCGCACTTTGCGCCGGCTCATATTACAATTTCCCCGGCTATTTGCCGCAACCGGGAGCAAACAGGCAATCAGCAGGAGCGGCGGTTCCCCACGCTCAACCTCCTATGCCGATGTATTTTTTCGCTATGGTGTCAGGCGCTTTTATCCCGCCCGCAGGATGCTCTCCCAAAACGAAAAAAGTACCCTGCGCCGTGGCCAAAAGCTCCCCTTCCTGCGTGCGGGCTTCGCCTTCCGCCACTACGATGCGCCTGCCGGCATGTACCGCACGCCCGGTTATATTAACCAGCGCGCCTTTTCCGCAATTGGCGATGAAGGAAGTGGTAATATTTAAGGTAACAATGCTGGAATGTACTTTCAGATGACAGGCATAGCCCATTACCGTGTCCAGCACGCTCACAAACACGCCGCCGTGTACCGCACCGTATATGTTGGTATGCTTATCCTTTATGGGCAGGGCTATTTCCACCCCACAGTCTTCTTTTATCGTCATGCCGCTCGGCTCCAGCACGGCGACCGCCGGATTTTGTTCAAGGAGCATACTCAGCAGATCATCTTTGTAGAGCGGAGAAGCCGTATCGTCGATTTTTTTAAACTCCATAACTCACCTTAATTTCATTTTTTGTCGTCGCCTGATCCAGCCATGCTCCATTTGCCGCGCGGCAGCCACTCCCGCAGTATGCGTTCGATTTCGCGGATTTCCAGCGGTTTTGACAAAAAATCGTTCATGCCGCTTTCCAAAAACAAATCCCGCACATCGCCCACGACGTTGGCCGTCAGCGCCACGATCGGCATTTTTTGGTATTTTTCCCCCGGCCGTGAACGGATAATTTTTGTGGCGTCCACGCCGTCCATCTCCGGCATCATATGATCCATGAAAACAATATCATAATCGTTTTTCTGCACAAGTTCTATCGCCTCAGCGCCTGAACTTGCCGTATCCACCGCTGCGCCGTAGGTTGTCAGCACATTTTCCGCGATTACCAAGTTTATGTCGTTGTCGTCGACAACCAAAAACCGCACGCCATGAACCTTTAAAGAAGTACCGTCAAGCTCGGTTAAGCCTTTGCTGAAAGCGGAAGCGTCCGAACTGCCCAAAAGCTGGGCGATGGTAAGGCAGGTAAGGGGCGTGGAGACAAGTTTTATACCCGGCGGCAATTCCGCCTCGTTCAGCGCGCGCAGAGAAACCGCAATAAATTGCGTGTCAGGGCATTGGACTTTCTCCAAATTAAAATCAGCGCATTTGGCAAAATCAAAAAACACATGTGAATATTTGCCTAAATCGGCCGGCCCGTCCAAAACAGCGCAACTTACTCCCATTTTGCCGATCTTTTGGGAAAGAATATGCGCTTTTTCTGTGCCGCTAAACCAGACGGCCACGCGCAGGTCATCCCGGCCGGCGAGCATGAAGGACGGGCTTTTATTCTCTACCTGCTGCAAGACGTAAAACGAGAAGCAGGAACCTTCCCCGTATACGCTTGCCACCTGTATTTCACCGTTCATCAGTTCCACCAGGTTCTTGGATATGGCCAGGCCAAGTCCTGTACCTTCTATGCCGCGGTTTTTGCGCGTGTCAAGCTGCGAGAAATTTTCAAACAAAACAGGGATATCCTCTTTGCGGATGCCTATGCCGGTGTCCCGCACGGATATTTTGAGCTTATAGCGATCGGGCATGCTGGTCGGCTCCGCGCCGATGGAGAAAATAATGTTTCCCTCGCGGGTGAATTTTACGGCGTTTGTGAGCAGATTGATGGCTATCTGCTTGACACGGGTCATATCGCCGATCATCTCGTGCGGCATGCCCGGATCGTCATCCACAATAAAATCAAG
>JAISPA010000265.1 GCA_031275255.1 Acidaminococcales bacterium
CTCCCAGCCGGCCTATATGCCTCCCAAACCGGCAAAAGCGCCGGCGGCCAGCGTGCCGGTACAGCAAGTGCAGTTTGCTTCCTTGCAGCCGCAGAACATGCCTGCTCTCAGCGGCAATATCGGGCTGCTGATGGATGTACCGCTGCAGGTAACGGTAGAACTTGGCAGGACTAAGAAACTTATCAGGGAAATTTTGGATCTGGGTCCCGGTTCGGTCGTGGAACTGGACAAATTGGCGGGCGAACCGATTGATGTTTATGTTAATACCAAACTTATCGCCAAAGGCGAAGTCGTCGTCATTGACGAAAACTTCGGCGTCAGAATAACCGAGATAGTCAGCCCTCTCGAGCTGGTCAATAATTTGCAATAAAATTATCGAAGGCTCAGATTTTTATGAATTGTAAAGGAGATATTTAAATGGCTACAAGAGTGTTGGTTGTTGATGATGCGGCTTTTATGCGAATGATGATCAAAGACATTCTTACCAAGAATGATTTTGAGATTGTAGGAGAAGCCAGTAACGGATCGGAAGCGGTAGAAAAATATAAAGACTTGAAGCCTGACCTTACGACAATGGATATTACCATGCCGGAAAAGGACGGCATATCGGCGGTCAAAGAAATAAGGGCTTTTGATTCTTCCGCCAAGATTATCATGTGCAGCGCCATGGGTCAGCAGGCTATGGTCATCGAGGCGATACAAGCCGGCGCGAAAGATTTTATCGTTAAACCTTTCCAGCCTGACCGCGTGGTAGAGGCGATGCGCAAAGCGTTAGGTTAAAAAAGTGTTTCGCTTTACGCCGGCCTTCTTACCGCCGCCGGTTGCCGCCGTGGAGAAAAAACTGCCGGAGGCGGCTGCGGGCGTTCCGGGTTACCTTGAATACCAGGAACCCGTTCTGACCGGCAATACATCGCTTTATTCAACTTTTTTTTATATTTTGACCTTGATTTTTGTCTTTTTTTTAGTATTGCTGCTGGCTTATTTAGCTTCAAGGCTTATCGGCGGCAAATTCGGCGCCGCGCGGATAAAGACCGCCGGCAACGTATTGGGCAGCATGCCTTTGGATCATAACAAAAGAATAATTTTTGTCGAATTGAACGGTTCGGTGTTGGTTTTGGGCGTTACCGAGCATAGCGTCGCTTTGCTCAAGGAAATATCCGCTTCCGAGGATATAGAGAAAATAAAGGAAGATTTGTCCGGTAAAAACCAGGAAGGCGTTTTCGGTTACCAAAGCCGGGCGCTGGATAACCTGCAAAAGAAAATCAAGCCAATGCTCCGCAATTTACCCGGCGGTAAAAAAAGGGGACCTTCTTAGAATGAATATGAAAAAAGCATTCGGCTTTGGATATTTACTCTTGCTGCCTTTGACCGCGGCCGTGATTTTTCTGGCGGACATTACTCCGGCGGCCGCCGCGGCGCCTGTCTTTCCCATACCAAACATAAATATAGCTATTGGCGAATCCGGCAGTCCTTCCGACCTGACGGCGAGCCTGCAAATACTTTTTGCCCTTACGGTGCTTACTTTGGCGCCGTCTATACTGATTATGGTTACGTCCTTTACCAGGATTGTGGTGGTGCTCTCTTTTGTGCGCAGCGCGTTGGGAACCCAGCAAATGCCGCCCAATCAGGTGTTGGTCAGTCTGGCCATCTTTCTTACTTTTTTTGTCATGAGTCCGTATTTATCGGAGATAAACGACAAAGCCCTGCAGCCTTATATAGCGGGCGCACTTTCACAGGAAACCGCCTATAACGCCGCGCTTCAGCCGATCCGCGCTTTTATGTTCAAACAGACGCGGGAGAACGACCTTGCGCTTTTCGTCAATATTGCCGGCGATAACCGGCCGGAAAGCCAAGCCGATGTTTCCACTTTCACGCTTATACCGGCTTTTATGATCAGCGAATTGAAGACCGCTTTTCAAATAGGATTTCTCATTTACGTCCCTTTTATTGTCATTGATATGGTTGTTGCAAGCACACTGATGTCCATGGGTATGATGATGCTGCCGCCGGCGATGATTTCATTGCCTTTCAAAGTGCTTTTGTTTGTACTGGTCGACGGCTGGCACTTGATCATCAAATCGCTTGTGGATAGTTTTATATAGAGGTATTTTTATGGATGTTGACTATGCGGTTCAAGTGGGCAGGGAAGCGCTTTTTGTCGTAATGCTTGTTTCCGCGCCTATGCTGGGGTTAGGTATGCTGGTCGGCATTTTGGTAAGCGTCTTTCAGGCCACCACTCAGATTCAGGAGCAGACGCTGGTTTTTATACCCAAAATACTGGCGGTTTTTGTGGGGATAGTCATTTTCGGCTCCACCATGCTCAACATATTGATTGCATTTACAAGCCAGCTTTTTAACAATTTGCCGTCCATGATCAAATGAGAGCGAAAATATGGAATTGATACAGTTTGTTCAGCAAAATCTCGTTTTAGCTCTTCTTGTTTTTGCGCGCGTGAGCGGTATATTCTCCTCGGCGCCTATTTTCAGCAGCCGGAATATTCCAACGCAGATCAGAGTGCTTACGGCAGTAACTATAACGCTGGTGGCCATGCCGGCGTTCTTGCAGAAAGCGGGCGCGCCGGTTACGGACAAAGCCGCCTCCTATATAATTTTGGTCTTTGGTGAATTTATCACCGGGGTATGTATCGGCCTCATCATGGCGGTGTTTTTTGCTATTATACAAGTCGCCGGGCAGATGCTGGATACGCAGGTGGGCTTTGGCATAGTTAACGTGGTGGATCCGCAGTCGGGAACTCAGATGCCGCTTTTAGGCAATTTTTTGCAAATGCTCTTTGTTTTGGTGTTTTTCGCGGCGGACATGCATCATATATTTCTTTCGGCACTCTTTGAGAGTTTTGACCTTTTGCCGGTCGCCCGCGCGGCTTTTCATCCGCAAACGGCCGTACTGGTGCTGGAGCTTTTTGCCAATATGTTCCTGACCGCTTTCAAGCTCGCCATGCCCATGATAATGACCACCTTGCTTGTCGATGTGTCTATGGGCATGCTTGCCCGCACTATGCCGCAAATGAATGTGTTTGTCGTCGGAATCCCGTTGAAACTGGCCGTCGGAATCTTTATGCTGAGTGTTTTTTTGCCGACGTATATATTCTTTTTGAAGGTGGCCTATGGCGAAGTTCCTGAAAACATATACAAGCTGCTCTCAATATTCGCCAATTAAAAATGACTTTTTTGTTTTTGACTTGCAGCTGTTCGCCGGCGAAAAGACCGAAGAGGCGACGCCCAAGCGCAAACAGGAAGCCCGCGAAAAAGGCCAGGTCGCTAAAAGCGTTGAAATAAATTCCGCTTTGATCATGCTGGCGGCGTTTTATTTTTTAAGCATCAACGGGCAGTACATGATCGGCGAACTGGAGA
>JAISPA010000268.1 GCA_031275255.1 Acidaminococcales bacterium
CTGGATTTTGGTCGGCATGAAAGGTGGCCTCCCTGTTGGAAGAAAACAGCCTCATCAAGGAGGCCGTTTGCGGTATATTATCGTGCCGGCGGGCAATCCGCCCACGATGATCTCCTAAAACGCGCGCGGTCGGCAAGCGGAATTAAAATTCCAGCACATCGCCGGCGTTGGCGTTTATAAATTTCAGCCCGGCCTGAGCCATCAGCATACTTTGCACCTTTAAGCCTGTACAATGATTAAGGGCCAATATATTAAGTTCCAATTCTCTGAGAAAAGCCAGCGTTGCCTCCCGCTGCGCTTTATCGGCCGCCGCGAGGTGCGAGCCGCCGATCACTGCGCATACTTTATCAGCGCCGGATACCCTTTGTCCGTATTTTATACTGTTGACCAATCCGCGGTGCGCGCAGCCGGAAAACACAACCAATCCTTCCGGGCGCAAAACGTAAAAGGCCAATTCATCGGTAAACCGGTCGGTCTGGTCGTTTGCGTCCAGCATGGAAAGGCTTTCCTTTTCAAAATCGCTTGTTTTCGGTATAGGGCCGCTCAGCCAGATGTTTTCCCTTATTTGCGTCGGCCCGTAGACGAAAATGAATTCCGCCCCCGCCGAATTAAGCAATTCTTTCGTATAGGGTATGCCGATAAATTCATGGTGCCCGTCCCGCCTTTGCAGATACCGCGGAGAAAAAATGCCCGGTCCGGCAAAAACCGTCAGCGGCAGGCTGCGCGAACGCAAAAATTCCAGCAGGCCGCCGCAGTGATCGTAATGACCGTGAGTTAAAACAGCGTAATCCACGCTGTCGGGAACTATATCCATGAGCAAAAGGTTTTTCATCAGAATATCCGACTGCCCGGAGTCAAAAAGTATCCTGCCGCAATTGGGTATATCCAGCAGCATTGACAGCCCGTGCTGCCCCAAGAGCGGCTTGGCGGCGTTAAGGCTTACCGAGTTTTCCACAAGTACCGTAACCTTCAATTTGCCCACTCCTTTTCTGAATGCGTCCGGGACGCCAATCGCGCACGGATATACAAAGCCGCTTTCCGCCGGCCTGTTTCGATGTTTTGAGCCAGTACCCCGTAACACCTGAAAGTTTACCAAACGCCGGTCTTTTTCCCGCCGGGCGGTGTTGCAAAGCCTCGCCGTTTGCTGACAACCTTCAGGTGTTACAAGGTACCAGGCATGACTTTTATGTGGCCTGAAATTACCTTGTTTCCCCGAAATAATGCGGCCGTCTCACAACGAAGCGGGCCATTTCCCTCTTTAACTATTTTATCATATTTTGTGTGAATACGCTTTAATCTTGCAATACATACTTTTCAATCGCCACGGCCACGCCGTCTTTGTCGTTGCTCAGGGAAACAAAGTCCGCCGCGGCTTTAACTTCGGGCGCGGCATTATCTACCGCAACGCTCAGCCCGGCAAAATTCAGCATTTCCAGATCGTTAAAGGAATCGCCGCAAGCCATTACCGCCTGGCGCTCCACCCGCAAAAGCCGGGCAATAAACGCCAGCGCCTCGCCTTTGTTGACCCCCGGGCATACAATCTCAATAAAACGCGGGCTGGAACTGGTAATGAAAACGCGCCCGGAAAATTTTCTTTCGATCGCCCGCGCCACCGCAGGCTTTTCCGCCGGGTCGACGACAAACAACAATTTATCCGGCGGCGCGGAAAGATCGTAAAACGCATCGCCTTCCGCCTGCGCCGGAACATTGATTTGCTGCGAGTAATTTCGCGCTTTTTCGTTTATCTTTTCCACATACAGCCGGTCGTTTATATATTTTTGCAGGTAAAGGCCGTTTTCCCTGGCAAACGACAATATTTCGCCCGCGATTGCCATATCTATCGGCCGCGAAAAATATACTTCCCCGGTCTTGGCGCCTTTTATCAAAGCGCCGTTATAAGCGGCCAGCGGCGTATCCAAAGACAAAAATTCGGCAAAGCTACGCGCCGAACAAAACATTCTGCCGGTAATTATACAAAACAGCGCCCCCGCCGCCCTCGCCGCATTTATCGCGGCGCGGACCCGCACGCTCACCGTATGCCCGCTGGTGAGCAATGTGCCGTCGAGATCGCAGGCAATCAATTTTATACGCATGGCTTTCCCTTTGTTGCCGGAGCAATCCTCTCTGGCAAGGCAAGTTCGCCTTTTCTCAACAAGATAGCCCCCCCTGGCCTTTCCGCTTCTTTGAACGGCGGCGGCCAAAGAACGAACATTTAGCGGAAGCCATCTCTCCCGCTAAATAAAATCCTGTTAAATTAGGTTCTGACGTTTTTCTTAAAGATTCTTAAAGAATGCGGCGAATTCCGCCTGAAGCGGAAACTGCGGCGGCACAAGAGCTGGCGCTGGAAGCGGGGGATTATCGGCTCATTTGCCCGAAGCCTTATAATAGGCGGCAAATTCCTTGTCATGGATGAGGATGTGATTTTTGAGCCAGTCCATGACCGTTTTGTTGATTTTCAGGACGACGGGCAATTTATTTGAGTCCGTTGCCTGGGTATATTCTTGTTTCATCCTGTTGTAGGCCGCGACAAAATCTGTGTGCATTTTCTTGTGGTCGGCGGCTTTGGGGTATTTGGAAGCCAAATGCATGCCTTGTTCGTCGGTAAAGTGTTTGACAACATATTCGCCCAAAAACTTGATGGTGTCATTTACGCGGTCGTCTTTGCTGCGATCCATGAGAATGTCAATTTGCCGAAAAAGTTCTTTGTGCTGCTCGTCGATTTTGCCGATACCTGTTTCCAGTGACGAAGTCCAGATCATGATAGGAGCCTCCTTTGGGCTTGATTAAATTTCCATTTAAATTATAGCATAAAAATTGCCGGCACAAGTTGTTAAAGCAAACCCTTGTACTGATTTACCGCAAAACATCACGTTGATAGCCGTGTGACATACTCCCACCACCTAAGAGGTGGGGGCTTCTCGTTCGAGGCAGTTACCAACCTGCCAGCATAAGCGAGCTATCCCCGTGTGTCCCACGGTTCTTTGTTTAGCGTCTACGCCG
>JAISPA010000071.1 GCA_031275255.1 Acidaminococcales bacterium
GCCAACGAAAAATACAAGGGCGACGCCGTGCTGCAAAAAACCTTCACAGTGGATTTTCTGACCAAGAAGGCAAAAATCAACCAGGGGGAACTGCCGCAATATTACGTCGAGCGCAGCCATGAGCCGATAATAGACCCGGCGGAGTTTGACATGGCGCAGGCGGAGAGGGCCAGGAGAAAACGGCTCAAAGGCCGCTATTACGGCGGCGGCAGCATCTTCACCTCAAAAATCGCCTGCGGCTGCTGCGGCGGCCTGTACGGCTCCAAAGTCTGGCATTCCACCAGCAAGTACCGGCGCTCCGTCTGGCAGTGCAACGACAAATTCAAGAACGGGCAAAAATGCCACGCGCCGCACCTGGGCGAAGAGAACATAAAAGCGCATTTCCTCGCGGCCTTCAACAAGCTCATAAGCAACCGGGAAGAGATAGCCGCCAACTGCCGGCTCGCGCAGGAAGGACTGTGCGGCTGTGCGGACATCGAAGCGCAAATAGAAGAAGCCCGCCGCGAACAGGCGGCGGAGTCCGGGCTGGCCAAAGAACTCTTAGGGCAGAACGCCCGCGCCGCGCTGGGCACGGCGGATTATGCCGGGCAGTACGGCGGCTGCCTTTTGCGCTACGAAACCTTGGCGGCGCGGATTAAGGAACTGGAATCGCTGCGCTTGGAGCGGCAACGGAAGCACGGGGCGGTGGGGGAATTTCTCTGTCTGCTGGAAAAGCGGGGGCAACTGCTGGCGGAATTTGACGAGGGCCTGTGGCTGGAATTTGTGGAAAGGATGACGGTGTTTTCCGAAACAAAGATAATCTTCACCTTCAAGGGCGGCACGCAGGTGCAGGTTTAAGCCTCGCCCGTGAACCACACGCTCCACGGGGTGCAAAAAAGGATGCACCCCATACCGGAATGCACCCCGCCCGCGCCACGGGCGCAAAAATGCACCCCGCCTTGATGAGGCGGGGTGCATTGTATCAAAGGAATATTTAGATTTGGCGCGCCCGGCAGGACTCGAACCTGCGACACCCAGCTCCGGAGGCTGGTGCTCTATCCACTGAGCTACGGGCGCATTTTCATCCGAAAACATTATTTATGATAACACAGATTAAAACAGAAATAAAGGGTTTGTTTCATGTTTCATAGAATGTTTCAGCAGGAAATATTGAAATTGGGGGGCTTTTTATGGAACAAGTTATCAAATGGCACAGCGAGGCGATCGGGAAAAAGGTAGTCGCGGCTTTGGGAAAAAACCATTTCTCCGCCGAATACGCCGCAGGCAAGGCCGACGCGCTAGCCCGCGCACTGGCGGCCATCCCGGCCGGGAGCAGTATCGGGCTTGGCGGTTCGGTATCTAAGGATGAGATCGGCCTTACCGCCGCTTTGAAAGAACGCGGCGGCCAGATTTTCGATCCCCACGCGCCCAATCTGACCAGGGAGGAGAGCCTCGCCATGCGCCGCCGCGGCTTGATCGCCGATGTGTTTGTCACCGGCAGCAACGCGGTAACTCTCGACGGGCAGCTGATCAATATTGACGGCACCGGCAACCGTGTGGCGGCGCTCGCTTTTGGCCCGGGCAAGGTAGTGATCATCGTCGGCGTAAATAAAATCGTGCCGGACGTCCACACAGGGCTAAAACGCATTAAGACGCTCGCCGGGCCGGCCAACAACAAGCGGCTGAAGCTGTCCAATCCCTGCGCCGCAACCGGTTTGTGCATGGATTGCGACAGCCCGGCGCGCATTTGCAACATTACCACAATTACGCACAAACGGCCACGCCAGAGCGACGTACATATTATAGTGGTGGGCGAGCCGCTCGGCTACTGATACTGCCCCCCCCCGGTTAAAACACGAACAAGATTTTTGGTCTGCTTTGCGCCGGGCGCAAAGCAGAATGCAGGCGGACCCGGCAGGGGAAGGGAAAACATCCGTTTTCCCTTCCCGGTATATATAAAAACCCTGCTTGCATACGTCCGATGCCGTTCCCCGGCTAAAAAAAATGGATAGGACGCCATGGCTTTAGCCGGGGAACGGCATAAAAGCCAGGCGGCCGCCGGAGAAGGCTTGCCCCGCCGAAATCGAGCCTTGTTTATTTGGGCATGCCCACAAGCTGGATGATAAATATTTTATACCCGGCTGGCAGGGCAAGTATGCCGCTTAGCGCGTCCGAGCGGTCCCTTTTGACGACGTTGCCTATCCCGGCCGCTGCGCAGTAGAGGGCGGCGCTTTGATACATGCTGCCAACGTGCAGCCCGGAAAACTCATTGCCGGCGGTCGCCGCGTACAACAAAGTTATCGGCGCTCCCCCCAGACGCGCGCGGACGTCCGGCAGGTCAAGCGCCAGCTCCAGTTCATTGGAGGCGGCGTTGTAGCGCCAAACGCCGCCGTCCAGCGCGACGTACAGTTCGGCGTCTTTTTTGTTCATGCCCGTAGGCACGGTGCGATAGCCGCCTTCCGCACGGTTGATTCCCCAGGCCGCCCAAAGAAGGTTGGACAGATTCTGCATTGTAACAGGTTGTTCGCTGAAAGTTCTGGTGCTTTTGCGCAGCCACAGTGCCTCCAGTACTGTTTTGCCCCCGGTTTTTTCCGGCGCGGGCAGGGAGATTCTTTTCTCCGCCGCCGCAGTGTTTTTCAACGCGTAGGGCTGACAGGCCACGATGCCCACGATACATAGCATGAAGCCCACGGCCAAAAAGTAGCGGGTTTTGACATTTTGCACGGTTAACGCCTCCCAATTTGTTGGTAAAGTTAAGGTGAAATAAGCAAGGAGTATTTTGGGGCGGTGGCGGCGGGAAATTGCGGCGGATTTGTTCGGCGCGGGCCAGTTCGATCATAAGGCCTTTAAGGCTGCGCATATTTTTGCAGGCAAATATTCGGATTGAACGCGGTTTGCGGTTAGATCGCTCGCTTGGCCGCGCGGGGCGCTTTGGCGTCAATATTTGAATTTGGCCGCCAGCACGGTGAGGTCTTCGGCCATTTTGGCCAGCATCTGGCTGGAAGATGCTATTTCTTCCGTGGAAGCCGCCTGTTCTTCGGCCGACGAGGACACATTGGTCACTTCGCTGAGTATGGTGTTGGCGCCGCTGTTGATGTCGCGCGTGGCGGCGACTATATGATCGCTGTCTTCCGCCATTTTATGCACGGAGACGCTTATATTCTGAACCTGGCCGCTTAACGAGTCGACCAGGGAAGCAATCTCAACAAAGGCCTGCCCGGAATTGTTGACCTTTTCCACGCCCTGCCCGACAAGCTCTCTTTGTTCGTCCATAAGACTGACCGTATGTTGGATGCTCTGGGTGTTCTTGGCTATAAGCTCGTCGATTTCATGGGCCGCTTTACCAGATTCTTCGGCCAGCTTTCTTACTTCTTCGGCGACGACGGCAAACCCCCTGCCGTGTTCGCCCGCGCGCGCGGCCTCGATGGCGGCGTTCAGAGCCAAAAGATTGGTCTGGCTCGCGATGTTTGTGATCATTTCGACTATTTCGCTTATTTTGTGCGAGCTTTCTTTCAGTTCGCTCACCGCTTCGGTAATTTTAGCCGTGCCGTTGCCGACGGCGTTTATGCTGGCAACGGCGATTTCGACGCTGCCGCGCCCTTCGTGCGATGTCTGCGCGGTTTTGCCGGCGGTCAGGGCGACGGCGTTGGCCGTCTCGGCCACCTGCTTGAGATTGCCGGCGGTGGTTTCAATAAGCTTTACCGTATCGGTTATCGTCTTGAGCGAGTGTTCGGTGGCTTGCATTATCGTAGAGGTAGCGTTGGCGACCTCGCCCGAAGAGTTGGCCGTCTGTTCGGCGTTGGCGTTCAGTTCTTCGCTGGAGGCGGCGATGTTTTCCGCTACGGCGCCGAGATTTTTAACCGTGTCAATGAGATTTTTCTGCATTTGATTGAGCGCGCGGGCCAAGTCGCCAAACTCGTCGCGGCGCTTTTCCAGTTCCGGCTGTACTTTTTTGGTCAAGTCGTTGTCCGCCATGGAAAGGGCGACGGCGGTAACGGCGGAAAGCACCCTGGTTATGGCGCCGGACATATAAAACCCGAACGACAGCAGAACAATCGAGCCGAGCAAAATAACCGTCATGATAATTGTTACGGAAGTTTCGTTGGCAGCCTGGTTTTTCTTAATGGCCCCAATATTGTCTTGTTCCAAAAGTTCCAGCAGGTCGTCGATTGTGTCTGTATAAAGACGAAATTTGTTGCTGAGATCCTTGTCAAGGTAATCATTGAACTTATTAATCACATTTTCCCGCAAGCGGGCAATTTCATAAGCCTTGGCGTTTGCCTCGGCGTACCTGGCGCGGGTTTGCGCCATTTTTTTGCGCAGTTCGCTTTCTCCCTCCCCGGTAATCTCCGAAAGTTCATACCGTTTTAATGATTCGTCGGCGATAGCGCGGGCTTTCTGCAAGACCTGGTCGAGCTCCTCGATTTTTTGCGGATTGCTGCTCATGGCCATTTCCAGCACGGTGGCGTGGGCAAGCCAGACGGCGCTTTTTAAATTGTTGAGGCGGATGAGCGGGTCAGTATAATTTTTATACCGGTATTCTGTTATGGCAATATTTTTGTCCAAATAATATTTGCCCGTGCCGCCAAGCGTTATCGCGACAAGGAGCGCTATTGCGACAAGCATGAGTATCTTGACGCGCGTATTTAAGTTTGACATTTTTATTCCTCCCGTTGGATTGTCCAGCTTGCTTCGTCAATTGCCGGTCAATTTAAAATATGCGGGGAATAATCCTGTCAAATCATTGTTTTAATGTGTTGGACATCCTGAATTTTTACTACACGAAATTAAGGTTTTTGCCGCCCGGCCACGCCGCCGCTTATGGAAGAGGCGCGGGGCTAAGGGATGCGAAGTCCGGCGCTAAGCCGGCCGGCCTTTGGCGGGCGCCCAACTTCCCGCCGGGCAAAAGCACGCTCAATCGCCTGTGCGGGTCAGTTTGCCGATGCATTCGATATGCGCGGTCATAGGGAACATATCGACCGGAAGAAATTCCGCCGCCCGGTATCTTTCGGCAAACAAGGCTACGTCCCGGGCCAGCGTGAAAGGGTTGCAGGATGTGTAAATAACGGTGCGCGGGTTCAGTCTTATGATACCCTCCGCCGCTTTGCGGCTAAGGCCGGCCCGCGGCGGATCCACGAACACGACATCCGGTTTGGCGCCTCCATTGGCGAGCCTTAACAATTCCTCCGACACATCGCCGGCGATAAAGCGGGCGTTTTTGCAGCCGTTTATACTGGCGTTCAGCCTGGCGTCGTTGACGGCGTCAGCCGACAGTTCCACGCCGACAAGGGATTTCACGGCTTTGGCGATATAGACGCTGCCGCTGCCCGTCCCCGAATAAGCATCGATTACGGTTTCGCCGCCGCCGAGCTGCGCCATATCCACCGCCGCAGCGTACAGGGCGCCGGTCAGAAGGCTGTTGACCTGAAAAAAGGATTTCGCGGAAATATTGAAAGAAAAGCCGTTGAGTTTACCTATTATATGCGGCTTGCCCCAAAGGCAGTATTCCCGGCCGGAGAGTACGGCGTTTCCCCGGTCTTGTTTGACGATAGCGGCTACGCTCGCTATGCGTGGCTCCGCCTCGCGCAGAGCCTGCAAAAGTTCAGTCAGGTGAGGTATATTTTTGTTCCTGACGACGAGCGCCGCCATGACCTCGCCGGAAGCGCCGCCCACCCGGCTCATGACATGCCGCAAAAGTCCGGTGTCGGAAGCCTCGGCGTAAGGCGGTATGCTGTATTTGTTCATCCAGCCGCGTGCGGCGGCGACGATTTGATTGTTGGCCGCTTGCTGAATGAGACAATCCTGAACGTCCACCACCTGATGGGAAGCGCGCTCATAGCAGCCGACAACGGCGCGGCCCGGTTCCCCGCCTACGGGAAAGAGCATTTTATTGCGGTAACGCCAGGGATCGCCGGCGGCGATCGCCGGCAGTACGTTTGGCTGGGGGACCCGCGCTATCCGTTCGAGCGCGTCCGCTATTTTTACGCGTTTTGCGCATAGCTGCGCCCGATAGCTCAAATGCTGAAGCTGGCAGCCGCCGCAGCGCCCGAACAGGGGGCAGGCCGGGGACACGCGTTCCGGCGACGCTTTTATGACGGAAACAAGCGCGCCGGCGGCATAAGTTTTTTTGACGAAACGGATACGCGCCTGGACAATTTCACCCGGCAAAGCTCCCGGCACAAAAACCGTAAATCCCGCAATGCGGCCAATCCCTTCGCCGTCGCCGCCGATGCCTGTAATGGCGACGCTGTGTTCCTCGCCCGGTTGACAAGGGTGTATATAGTGTTTGGTCATTGCCGCATCCTTTAGCTATATGTTATTGCGCGAAAAATTCTCCGGGCTGATATACGGAATTTATTTATCTTCCTTGCGGTCGATCGCTACTATTTCCAGCATCCGCCTTCGCAATTCGATCAGTTTCCCCTCCGCCTGATCGGCGTCTTCCCGGCCGGCTTCCGGCTTTTTCCTGTAAAACCAGACCGACAGAATGAAAAAGAAAAAGGTCAGGAACATGCTTAAATATATGACCCCATGATGCAACGGCCAAATGATAAGAGGCCTTTCCGCGTTCAGCGACCAGCCGAACGCGCCTTTGGGGTTCGCCCGGTAGACGCCCGTCCGGCTGGAGACGGTCTTTATTTCGAAAAAACCGCCGCCCAAAGCGGAGATTTCCTCGCCTTTTTGTTCCCTGTATCCCCGCCCGGCGACTAACAGCCCGTCGGTACTGAAAACAACACGATTGCCGGCGTCGGTCAAAGTAATGGCGCTGACGCCCGGATATACGCGCAAAGCGGCCACAACTGGCTTAGGGTCAAGGACGGCGTAGATATAATTGGCCGCGCCGGTTTCCCCATTGGTGAAAGGCGCGCCGATCGCCACACCTTTAAGCGGCGGCTGCAGAAACAGCGTCACCTTCTCCATAAGGTCGTGCTGGGCGGTCAGGCCAATAAAATCCGCGCCGGGATTTTTAAACAGATCGCCGGCCGACCTGACGATGAGGCCGCGCTCATCCGTGATGAACACTGCCTGCCAGTCGGGATTGGCGGCAAGATGACGCGCTATTGTCTCTGGCGCCGGATAATAACCGCCGGTTTGATAGACTACGTCAAGCAAGGCCTCAAGCTGTTTCCCCTGCCAGACGGCGACGGCGGCGGCGGCGCTTTCCGCAGTTTCCCCCACCGCTAACCCGTTCAGGCGGTTCTCTTTGCGCACGGCCTCGTAACTGCGCGCCAGAAAAACCGTCAGGACAAGGAAAAAAGCACACAAAAATTTGCCTGCCCAAATATACCTTCCGCTGTCGGCTGCTTTTTTCGACAATATTCCCACCACCAGAAAATTCAGGAATTATAATTGATCCATAGCCGGCGGCGGCCGGCTACCAGATACATCTGCTGCTCACGCGGCTTGTATGTGGAAAGATAAAACATTCAAACATTCACGGCGTCGGCCATTTTAAAGCCGGGCGGGAAACAGCGCCTCAAATGCGCCGCATAGAAAACTATGTAAAATAAAGCGATTTTACGGACAGGCCTTCAACCGTTTTTAAAGCGTCCTCCAAGTCTTTGACTTCCCGGGCGCTCCCTTCAACGATAAGCGAGATGATTCCCGCATCCCGGTCATGCCGCGGGATACCCATCCGCCCGCTGATGACGCTGCGGTAATTCCATACTATGTTATTGATTTGCTCACTGATTTCTTTGGGGTTTTTATTGGCTATGCCAATAACTCCGGCGCAAAGTTCCATAAAACATTCACCCTTTCGGCGGCGCCGCCGGTAAAAACAGACGGACGCAATTATTATGCTGATAATATTTTATCATAAATTTTGCCGGCAAATTGAAAACTTTTCATAAAAAAAACACTAAATTGTTTACAAAACGCGGCCGGGGAATATACAATACTTGCAGGGGAATCAGAAACCCGGTTTTAATTTTTTATTTTAAAGAGGTGTTTATCAATGCGTTTAGTTACCCGTTCAGATTTCGACGGCCTTGTTTGCGGCATGTTGCTGAAGGAAAAGGGGATTATTGAAAGCTGGAAATTTGTTCATCCCAAAGATTTGCAGGACGGTTTGTTTGACGCCACGGACGAAGACGTCCTGGCCAACGTGCCTTATGTGGAAGGTTGCGGCTTGTGGTTCGACCATCATGTCAGCGAATCGGAACGGGTGGGCTGGCGGCCCGAAGTGGAAGGAATGTCACGCCTGGCGCCTTCCGCCGCCCGTATCATATACGATTATTACGGCGGCAAAGATGAATTCCCGCCGCATTTTAAAGACTTGGTCCTGGCCGCGGACAAAGTCGACGACGGCAATCTCACCGCCGACGAAATAATCAATCCCACCGGTTGGGTACTGCTCGGCTTTATTTCCGACCCGCGCACGGGACTCGGGCGTTTCCGCAATTTCCGCATCAGCAACCTGCAGCTGATGGAAGAATTGATCAGCCATTGCCGCAATATGAGCATTGACGAGATACTTTCACACCCGGACGTAAAGGAAAGGGTGGTTCTTTACCGCGAACAGGCGGCCCTTTTCAAGGATATGCTGCTCAAACACACACGCATAGACGGCAACGTCATAGTTACCGACTTAAGGGACGTGTCGCCCATTTACGCAGGCAACCGTTTCATGGTCTACAGCCTCTTCCCGCAGCAGAATATTTCCTGCTGGGTGGTAGACGGACGCGCTAAAATAAACGTATCCATCGCCTGCGGGTACAGCGTGATCAACCGCAGCGCCAAAACCAACGTCGGCAAACTTATGCTTCAATACGGCGGCGGCGGGCATGAGCGCGTCGGCACTTGCCAGGTGGATTGCGAAGACGCCGACAGGGTGCTCCAGGAAATAGTCGCGCAATTGAAAAAGAACGGCTGATTTTAGGGGTCAATTATCGCCGGCCTTTGTTTCGCGCCGTCCGAGAAGGTAGGCGACAAGCTGGCTGGCGATGCGCCCGGAACGGCCTGTATGCGACATTTCCCATTTTACGGCTTCCCGCCGCAGTTCTTCTTCGCCCATACCCAAGCCGGCGCGCGCCGCCAGGGCGGTAATTATTTTAAAATAGGCTTCCTGGTTGGGCGAAGGGAAAAATATTTTGACCCCGAACCGGTCGGCAAGCGATACTTTTTCGTTGATGGTGTCGGAGCGGTGCAATTCATCCCCCTCGTTGTCCGCCCAGACCTCTTTGACGATATTGCGCCGGTTGGAGGTGGCGTAAATCAGCACATTGCCCGGCTTGACTTCTATCCCGCCGTCAATGATTGATTTCAGCTGCTTGTATTCCACTTCAAATTCCTCAAAAGACAAATCGTCCAAATAAAGTACGAACTTCTTGCCCCAGTTTTTGAGGCTGCCCATGACGGACGGCAGCTGCGCGAACTGGGGCCGGGGTATTTCCACAAGGCGCAGCCCGTCGTCGAAGAATTTGTTTATGAGCGCCTTGACGGAAGAAGACTTACCGGCGCCGCGTTCGCCGAAAAGCAGCACGTTGTTGGCGGGCAGCCCTTGCAAAAAAGCCTCCGTATTGCCGATAAGCTCTCTCTTCTGGCGCTCATAGCCGATGAGTCCGTCAAAAGTAATATTGTCGCAGCTATTGACGCCTACCAGCCTGCGTTCCTTTTCGTCCCATTTAAAGGCCATATAATCGGCCAGCGGTCCGTAGCCGTAACGCCGGTAATGCCGGCAGAGACCTTGGACGGCGTCGGCGTCGGTCATATCGCCGTCAGGCAGGAAAAATTTCCGGATGTTTTGCCTTGATTTGCTTTGTCCGGGATTCGTCGGCCGGTAATTTTTCAGCAGCGGCTCGCAAAACGTCTCAATATCCTGCCGAAAGAGACCGCGCAGTATTTTTACGTCGTGTTCCGCCGCCGCCAGCAACCCTTCCCCGATTTTGCCGTCCGCCCGTTCGGCCGTCCGGCTGAACACGCTTTCTACGCTGTT
>JAISPA010000028.1 GCA_031275255.1 Acidaminococcales bacterium
GCCGCCTAAAGGCCGCAAAGAGCGGATGAAACTGCCCAGATTGGCAGGTTTTTCACCTTGCCTTGCCTGTTTTTTTCCAAAGACCTCAACTATTGCTTTTTAATCAGTAGTTTCCTAAGGGAAAACCGTGGCTTTTGAGAAAAAATACAAAATTTTCGTCACAAACTCTGCTCTTACGGACTTAGACAATCTACTCATATATCAAAGAAGAACTTGACGCGCCCCTTGCCGCTACGCGCAAGATAGGCAAAATTGAAAAAGCAATACTTGGGCTGGAAAAATTCCCTATCGCCCACAACCAACCCAAAGATGAACTTTTGCGGCAAAAAACTACAGAATGCTCATTGTGGATAATTACATCGTTTTTTATCTGCCTGATGAGAAAAAGAAAACCGTAATTATTATGCGCGTACTTTATGGGGCGCAAAACTACAAAGACATTTTGCTTTAAAAACAAAACACAAAAAAGGCTTCCGGCGAAAAACCGGAAGCCCCATTTTTCTGGTCGGAGCGGCGGGATTTGAACCCACGGCCTCTACCACCCCAAGGTAGCGCTCTACCAAACTGAGCCACGCCCCGATTAACAAGAATTATTTTAACTTTTTTCCGCCATGCTGTCAAGAAATTCAAACAACGCAAGCGCCCTTTAAATCAAAACCGAGCACATGCCAGACAGCCGTTTTGCCGAATCTGGCAAATTCTGCGCACATTTTTCCCCCAATCATTTCAGCGTCGGCCTCTTTGGGAATAAAGGCCATCAGCGCCGACCCCGAGCCGCTGACAAAACTGCCCAGAGCGCCGGCTTTTCCGGCCGCCGCAAAAACATTTTCCATGCCGGGGATAAATTTGCCGCGATAAGGCTGGTGGAGTTTGTCTTTTAAAGAAAAACGCAGGAAGGATGTGTCGCCTTTGGCTATGGATGCGGCCAAAAGCGCGGCTCTGCCAATGTTAAACACAGCGTCCCGATAAGAGGCTTTCTTCGGCAGGACATCTCTGGCCAGTTTGGTGGGCAAAGTGAAATCAGGCACAGCCGCGACCATTTGCAAGCCGTCGGGCGGATCCAGCCGCATACAACGCGGTTTGCCGTTTTCCATAAAACTTATGGTAAAGCCGCCGTATATGGCGGGCGCCACATTGTCCAGATGCCCTTCCATTTCCGCCGCCAACTCAAATATTCTCTCGCGCGAAAGCCGCCCCCCGGAAATGGCGTTGGCGGCCGTCATGCCGCCGACGATAGCCGCGGCGCTGCTGCCTAAGCCCCGCGACATGGGTATGTCGTTGCGCATTTTTATGTCAAGGCCAGGCTTGTTCCAGCCTATTTCGCTCAATACGCGCCTGATGGCCATGACTGCGAAATTTTTTTCGCTTGGTTTTAAAAAGTCCTTTCCTTGCCCGGTAACGGCAAGCCTGATTCCGGGAACATCGTCGCAGGAAAGGGTAAAAGTATTGTAAATGGCGCACGCCAAGCCAATACAGTCAAACCCCGGACCGCAATTGGCGCTTGTAGCCGGAACTTTCACCGTTATAGTGTCAGGCATTTCCATTCCTCTTATCATGCGAATTTATTATCTTCCACCCGGATAGCCGTGCATATTTTAGCAACAGCCGGCAGGTCTTTCAGGGATTGAATAGCCTGGGAAAGATTTTTGTAGCACACTTTGTGAGTTATTACGACAAGTTCGGCGTATGCGCCGATAGTGGATTTTTGCAGTACCGTACGCAGACTCACGCCGTTATTGCCGAAAGCCGCCGCTATGGCCGCCAAAACGCCCGGCTTGTCGGTTACAAGCATACGGGTATAAAAAGGGGTTTCCACAATGTCATGCGAGCATATGGGCTTTTCGTCAAAACATGTGCAAAGTATCCTGCCGGAGCCGGCGTTCACTATGTTGCGGGCGACATCTATTATATCGCCGCAGACGGCGCTGGCAGTCGCCCTGCGCCCCGCCCCCTGGCCGTAAAACATCACGTCGCCCACGTAATCGCCCGTAATGAAAACGGCGTTGAACACACCCTTTACATTGGCCAAGGGATGATCTTCAGGCAAAAAGGTAGGATGCACCCGTACGTCTATCCCATGTTCAGGCAGATATTTGGCGATCGCCAGAAGTTTGACCGCATAGCCGAGTTCGGCAGCGTATTTTATATCCTGAAGGGCAACCGTCTGTATCCCTTCCACGAATACGTCTTCCAAAGCAACCCTTGTGTTAAAGGCTATGGAGGCAAGTATGGCAATTTTGCGCGCAGCGTCCATACCGCCCACATCGGCTGTCGGGTCTTTTTCCGCGTAACCTTTTTCTTGGCTCTCTTTAAGGGCGGAATCATAATCAAGATTTTCCTCAATCATTCTGCCCAGCATGTAGTTGGTCGTGCCGTTGACAATACCCATTACCGCCTGGATGTTATTGCCGGCCAGACACTGCTTGAGCGGCCTTATGATCGGTATCCCCCCGCCGACCGACGCCTCAAACATCACATCAGCGTGTTTTAGCGCCGCCATCTCTAAAAGTTCATGGCCGTGAACCGCAATAACGTCTTTGTTGGCGGTAATCACATGTTTGCCGTTTTCAATCGCTTTGGCCATAAACGACCTGGCCGGTTCAACGCGGCCAATCAGCTCGACAACTATTGATATTTCTGGGTCTTTTATGATATCGTTTATTTCCTGCGTTACAATATAACCTTCATCAGTCAGTTCTTTGACCAGTATCGGATCTTTCTCCAGCACGGTTTTCAATTTGATGTGCGTTCCGGCTTTTTGTGCTATCGTCAGCGCGTTTTCCCGCAACAGGTTGATTACCCCCCGCCCGATGGTGCCGGCGCCCAATAATCCCACATTAATTGTTGTATCTATGCGCTTCTTGTACAATTTTTTCACTCCGTTTCCCAAAAGAAATCAACAAGCGTTTGCCATCTATATATATCCGAGCACTTCCAGCTTCTTTACGCCGTCGAGTGTTCTGAGTTTGTCCAGCAAGGCTTCCAGCTCCAATTTTAAATTGGCGGTTTCCATCGTAAGATTGATATTGGCAACTCCGTGCGAGGGGATGCTTTGGTTTATCGTTATGACGCTGCCCAAATCGGCCGCTACGGTATTTAAAACGCCGGACAGGGCGCCCGGTTTATGTTCAAGCATGATGGAAAGGCTGACAATCTTTTCCCGGCTGGCGTCAAAAAACGGTAACACACAATCTTTGTATTTGTAATAGGCGCTCCGACTGAGTTTTATCTTGTCCACCGCTTCGTTGATCGTTTTAGCGCCGTCAGCCTGCAACAATTCCTTGATTTTAATTGTCTTCTTGATCGCCTCGGGGAGTATTGTTTCCTTCACTAAATACAATTTTTCCTGCCCCTTCATCCGCATCGCCTTCCCGTTCACTGCAAAAGTATTTTTTTCTTCCTCCGAAAGACATTATAGCATTTACATTTATACTGGTGCAAGAAAAAGAAAATATATCGGTATATTTGTTTCACGTGAATACTGTCGAAAGCACTCCCGTTTTTTCTCGCCGGCTTCCCGGGTTTCGCAGGCGCGCTCAGCATTCCGATTTGCTGCTGCGGTTCATCAAGTCCGCCACGGCCGCAGTAATATCTTTGTCTTCATAGATCACATTGTACAGTTCCCGTGTTATCGGCATTTCCACCGATAATTCAGCTGACAGGGAATAGGCGGCATTAATCGCCCTTATCCCTTCCACCACCATATTGGTACCGGCTAAAATATCCTTTATTTTGCACCCCGCGGCAAGCTGTTCGCCCGCCCGGCGGTTGCGGCTGTGTTTGCTGGTACAGGTCGATATAAGGTCGCCCATTCCGGCCAACCCGAGAAAAGTAGCGGGTTTTGCTCCCAACGCCACGCCTAGGCGCGATATTTCCGCAAGGCCCCGCGTCATGGCGGCGGCTTTTATATTGTCCTGATAGCCAAGACCGTTTAAAAGCCCGAGCGCGATCGCTATGATGTTTTTAAAAGCGCCGCCCAGCTCAACGCCTGTTACGTCCGGATTGGTATAGGGACGAAAATAAGCTGTCGAAAGCACCGCCTGGATTTTTTCCGCGACGCTTTCGTCCGCACAGGCTATCACCGTGGCGGTCGGCTGCCGGGATGCCACTTCATTGGCGTGGTTGGGGCCTGACAAGGCAGCTACTGCCGCCAGCGGACATTCGGACTGAATGACCTGCGACATGCGGCAAAAAGTCCCGTCTTCCAATCCTTTGGCGCAGGACACGATCATTTGCCCGGGCGGGATTTCCCGGGCAATGCTTTGCGCCATAGGGCGCAGCGCGTGCGAGGGCAGGGCGCAAATTATCAAATCGGCCGGCAGGACGGCGCGCAGGTCCGCAGTAGCTTCAAGTCCGGCGGGCAAAACAGCGTCCGGCAGGTAAAGGGGGTTTTGCTTCACATTGTTTATGGTCTTTGCCAGTTCGGCGCTGCGCGCCCAAAGTTTGACCTTGAGGGCGGGTTTTTCCGCTAAAAGTTTCGCCAGGGCCGTTCCCCAACTGCCTGCGCCTAATACCGCGACCGTTTTAATCATTTCTTGCCTTTCGCGCTTCTGAATTTATCCAGGCTGCCGGGAGTTATCCTCGTTTCCTGTCCCCGCAAAAGCCTTTTAATATTTTCCTTGTGCCTGACAATGACAAAAAGCGCGGCAAGCAGGCTGAAGATGAAAAGGCGCCAGGGATATTCCAAATACCAGGCGAAAGCCGGCACAAGCGCTGCCGCGCTCACCGAAGCCAGCGAAACATATCTGGTAAAAAAGACGATAATCGCCCAGACGGCCAATACCAGCAAAGTAAGTTCAGGCATCAGGGTCAGAATGACGCCCAGCCCGGTAGCCACGCCCTTGCCGCCTTTAAAGCCGGAAAACAGCGGATAACTGTGTCCGATTATCGCCATTACGCCG
>JAISPA010000079.1 GCA_031275255.1 Acidaminococcales bacterium
AAGCAACGCCTGGACCTTTACTACCGTAAGCTCGATCAACAGTCCTTTTAAAGTGGGGGCGCCCGGCAAGCTGCTCGGGTCTGTTTTGCAGGACCGCGGCTCGGGCGTGGCCGGCAAGCTGGGTCTTTATCCCGACGTCCTGCCTATGCTCATTACGGTAAACGACAGCCGGCGCGGGATCAACAAGACTTCCGCCGTACAGATAGCTTATAACGAGCTGTTCGCCTCCTACCTGATCCAGGCCGCCGTGGTCAGTATGGTAGAGCGGACCATTGACCGAAAGGGTGAAGGCACGGCGCGGGTGAGGTTTGTCCTTAAGGGGCAGGATTTGCCTGAAGGCAAGCAGATCGTGCGGGACAACATGTTTTACAGCATGACCGATATCGGCGAAGTCCTGGCGGGAGAATTGGTCGCGGGCGTGAATTTCCTGACGCGCAACCGGTTCAAAGAGGTCATGGTCACCGACGCCAGCGTTTATGTGGAAGTTTTGCCTGAGCGCAATACCGCCACGATATTATCGGCGCGCCCTTTGGTCAGGAAGGCGAAACCGGGCGATGTCGTCGGCATAGAAGTTACTCTGCGGCCTTATCGCGGGGAAACGGTGAAAAAAATCGCGCATTTTGTCGTCCCGGAAGAACAGGCGGCCGGCGAAATGCCGCTTTCGGTGCGCGGCGGCACATCTCTCGCCGGCCTGCAGGCGGCGCTCAATCAGCAAAAATCGCTTGAAACGGCTATGCTGCTGCGGCATGACAGTAACAAAAACAAAACCTTCGCGCAGGAAATAGACGAATTTAACAAACGCGACCGCAATAACGACATAGTTGTCGACTTATTGACCGGCGGCAAAAAGAACGGCAAGAAGCGGAAAAACGCCGATAACGCATTTGCCGCGGAAAATATGGCCGAACAGGAACAGCAAATAACCGAATTTGTGCAGGACACAAAATATAAAACAAATACCGCATCTTCTTATATCATCACCGGTGAAACGGTTACGGCGCTCGAAATAGCCAGGGATCCGGAGCAGAATTAAAACAGGCGGACAATCGCCGCATAAGCCGTATGGACTTGTTGCCGAACTAATCTGTCCCAAGCCCGGTGTGTACTTAGCTAATCCTTTCCGGCGAACATAGTTCGCCCATCCGAGGACTGCTGACCGGGGAGGGGTATTCAACTGGAGGCCGCGTATTTGGGGAAGATAGCCGCCCGCGTGGGGCGTTGGGTCATGAATAAAAGCGCCGGCACAGGCAGTGTTGCCATCTTGTTCTGGCAGGCGCTGGTCAGCTTCCCTGACGTCAGCATAAGGGAAACCATCAAACAAATGACAAAATTGGGCGTTGATTCCCTGCCTATAGTCGTCGTAACAACCACGGCGGCGGGCATGGTCTTTGCCGTCCAGACCGCGCAGGAATTCGCGAAGCTGGGCGCGTCCGATTCGGTGGGCGCGATCGTAACCATTGCCATGGGGCGGGAGTTGGTACCGATCCTGTCCGGCGTAGTAGTTGCCGGCCGCGTGGGCGCCGCGATTACCGCGGAGATCGGCAGCATGAAAGTAACCGAGCAAATCGACGCTTTAAGGGTTATGGCGGTAAGCCCGGCGGTGTACCTTGTCGCGCCGCGCATCTTAGCCTGCGTCCTGATGCTGCCGGTTTTGGGGATATTCGCCAATGTCGTCGGCTCCTGGGGCGGCTATTTCGTCGCCCATGCTTACGCCGGCGTTACCTCTTACAGCTATCTGAATTCGATTAAAGTTTTTTGCGTCCCTTTTGACATTGTCGGCGGGCTGATCAAATGCATGTTTTTCGGCTGCATTGTCGCAACCGTCGGCTGCCACAAAGGGCTTAACGCCGTGTCCGGGGCCGAGGGCGTGGGCATTGCGACGACCGGCTCGGTGGTTTTGTCCATAATAATGATTTTCATCACCAACTATTTTCTTTCCGTACTCTTGTACGTATGAGCCGGGAGGCGGTTTTTTTGGCTGAACGGGCCATAAGCGTGAATAATGTACAAATGGCCTACGGCGCGGCAAAGGTGTTAAAAGGCGTGAGCCTGGCCATAGACAAAGGGGAAGTGCTGGCAATTATCGGGCCTTCCGGGTCAGGCAAGAGCACGCTTCTGCGTATGCTCATAGGTTTATCCAAGCCTACCGGCGGCAGTATTTTCATAAACGGGCGGCAGGTGGATAGCTTTAGCGAAAAGGAATGGAACCGGCTGAGAAAATCCATGGGCATGGTATTTCAGTATTCCGCGCTGTTTGACTCCATGACGGTCGGCGACAATGTGGCTTTTGGACTTAGGCAGCATACGGACAAAACAAACGAGGAAATACTTTCCATAGTAGAAAAAACCCTTGAAACGATAGGGCTTGCCGGTTACAGCGGCTACATGCCCGGACAGTTGTCGGGCGGGATGAAAAAACGCGTCAGCCTGGCGCGGGCGATCGCCACCACGCCGGAAATACTGCTTTATGATGAGCCGACGGCCGGGCTGGACCCGGTGGTGGCCGATGTGATAAACAACCTGATGCTGGAAACGAAAAAACGCATGAAAGTAACCTCGGTGCTGGTTACGCACGATATGTATTCGGCCTTTATGGTGGCCGACCGCATAGCGATGATCCACGAAGGGCTGATCATTGCCGAGGGTACGCCGGCGGAAATATTAAAATGCGAACACGAAATCGTCAAAACTTTTATACACAAGGCAATGCCGCCCGGAGGGATCATAAATGAACAATGAAACCAAAGTGGGAATGGTCGTGATCGCCGGATTGGCGATATTGATGGGTATAATCACTTTTCTTGGCTTTTTCCGGTTTTCCGCCGACAGTTATCTTATCGCCATCAGGTTTCAGCGCGCCGGCGGACTCAAACCCGGCAACATCGTGCATTTTGTCGGCGTGCCGGTGGGGCAGGTGGACGAAATCAAAGTGGACGGCAACGACGTGATCGTCAGCGCGTCCATAAAAAACGGGGTGAAAATACCCGCCGGCTCCTCTTTCTGGCTCGGGTCGGAAGGAGTCATGGGTTCCATGTACGTCGATATAGACCCGCCGCGAACCGTCGCGGATAGATACCTGCAGCCGGGGGATGAAGTTTGGGGCAGCCCCGGCGCGAGCATGAACGATTTTATGGTCGCCGCCTCCGGCGTGCTGCAAAAACTTGAAGCGATGGCGGACGCGCTCAACGTCGTTTTCGGCGACAAAGAGGTGCAGGAATCCATAATGACGACCATGCGCAACACAAAGGAGATAACCAGCAACATCAACGGCTTTACCCGGGTGTTTGCCGAACTTGCCGGGGAAAACCGGGAAGAAATCAATAAAATGATCCGCCAGATGAGCGATATGGCTTTACAGATGAACCAGGCGGCCGAACGCGTGAACAAACTCCTGACGCAAATTGACGGCAACGGGCAGACCGGCCGGGAAATTGCCGATATTTTGCGCAATTTGAAAAAAACCAGTGAAAATGTGGAAAAAATAACCAAAAGCGTTGAAAATATGACCGGCGATGCCAAAACGCAGGACGACATCAGGGAAACCATCAAAAACGCCCGGCAGGTCAGCGAAAAAGCCAATAAACTGCTGGGAACTTTCAGCGGCGGGGAAAAAGCGGTATCCTTTGATATAAAATACGCCGATAAACCGGATAAATACAGGGTTGACGCGAACTTTCGCGTCAATTACGCGCCGAGCAGCTTTTGGCTGCTCGGCGTGTCCGACATAGGCGAAGCAAATGACGTAAATTTACAGGTAGGCTATGGCACGTCCAAAGCCGCTTTAAGGGGCGGATTGGTGCTGGGAGACGTAGGAGCGGGCGTCGATTACGCGCCGCTGAAATGGTTGCGCTTGTTCGCCGACGCCTATGATCCCAATGATTTTAAAATAAGAGTCGGCGGGGAAATAAGGCTGAGCGAGAAGATTTCGCTGGTCGGGGAGAGCCTCAACGTCAGGAAAAAGGCGGACAACACTGCTTACGTCGGGCTGCGCGGCTATTTTTAGGCCGGGCGCGGCAGATTTCCCTTAAACGCCCGGAAAATGTTACAAATATGTTGCAAATTACAGACGGCAGCCTGTTGACAGTGTAAAGGGCGGACAATATAATTAATGACAGCGGATAATCGCGCAATGCCGGTTGGCCGGCGTTTAACGCAGATTGCCAAGGAGGATGGGAGATGCACGGTAAATTGAGCAAAAAAATTCTTTCGGCGATGTTTTTCGCTGTTTTTTTCCTGACCGCCGGGTACGCTTTTGCCGATGAAAGTACGGCGGCCGAAAATGCGGTTGTTCTCGACCTTGACAAGGCGATCCAAATGGCCTTGGATAACAATCCTAAAACGATGATCGCCAGCGGCAATTTAAAAAGCGCCGCCGGCAGCGTCAAACAGGCTCTCGGCCAGTACGGGCCGCAAATAGTGCTTCAACATACGGAAAACCGCGTGAAAAATTATACCGTCTTGCCTATAAACATAACTGAGAGCTTCAACAACAGCGCCTCGGTGAGCCTGCCTGTTTATACGGGCGGGGCACGCAGGGGCAATATGCGGACAGCCAACAGGAACTACGAAATAGCCAAACTGGAAATCGGGCGCACAGACCAGGAAGTAAAGTTGGACGCCACTACCGCCTATTACACGGTTTTGCAGACGCGCAACCTGGTCGCGCTGGGCACGGAATCTGTCGCCAGGCTGCAGGAACACCTGAAGAACGTACAGGCACAGTTTGACGTCGGCATTGTCGCCAAGGTGGACGTCCTGCGCTCACAAGTGGAATTGGCCAACTCCCAGCAAGATCTGATCAAGGCGCAAAATTCCTACGACGTGGCCGTCGCATCCCTCAACAACGTGGTAGGCCTGCCGCTGGAAACTCAGACGGTGGTTGACGATGAATTGGCGCACAGCAATTACGCAAAGAGCCTGGAAGACTGCATTGATTTTTCCCGGCAGCACCAGCCGCAGATCATACAGGCCGCCAAGGCCGTGGAAGCGGCCAGGGGCGGCGTAATGGCCGCGCGCAGCGGCTACCTGCCCAACATCAGTATTTCAGCCGGCTACGGCTGGGGGGACAGGGAATTTCCGGGTGATGAAAAATCAAGCTGGAACGTCAGCGCCACCATGAATTTTACCCTTTTTGACTCCAATATCACCCGCGGGCGGGTGGACAGCGCGCAGGGCACACTGGTGCAAAGGCAGGCCAGCTACCAGCAGATACGCGACAATGTTTTCCTGGCCGTGCGCAGCAGCTACCTTAGTTTGCGCGAAGCCGAAAAGCGCATAGAAACCGCTTCGGTCACGGTGGAGACGGCGGAGGAGGACTATAAAATAGCATTGGTGCGCTATCAGGCGGGGGTAGGCACAAATACCGACGTGCTGGACGCGCAGGTAGCGCTTACCCAGGCGAAAACCAACTATGTGCAGGCCCTTTACGACTACAATACTTCCTGGGCAAACCTTGAAAACGCCATGGGCGTGCCGGTGCCGCCGAGGGCGTTGCGGTGATTTCGTCCCCGCCGCAGGGAGCGTTCCGGGTTAGTTCAGGATAAAAGATCCTTCAGACGGGTTTCGGGTGAATTTTATGGGTTCTGCATTCTGCGGCCGTTATTAAAATGAAAAAAAGCAAAATCGCGGTAAGCGCGATAATCATTGCGTGTTGCCTGGCAATAGCCGCGGCGGTGGGCGGTTACCGCTTTCTGCCCGGTTTTTTGGCGGCGGCCAGGCAAGAAATAATTAAGCAGGCGAATAAAAAACTAAACGGCGCACTTTATTTAGATGAAGTGCGCCTTAGTGGTTTTATGCAGGTGGCGGCCGATAACGTGCGGGTTGCCGATAAAGAAGGAAGGACGGTTTTTCAGGCTGCGGAGGTTTGCGCCAGGGTCAGCCTTTTAAAATTGCTGTTCAATCGGGACGCCCCCGGCGAAGCTGTTTCGTCGGTAACCGTCGGCGGCGGCAAAATTTTTCTTTTGATGGATAAAGAACAAAAATGGAATATCAGCCGGCTTTTCAAGCCTTCCGACGATGCGCAAATCCCCTTTTACGCGCAAACCCGCCTGTCGGAAACGGAGCTTCACCTTAAACTGCCGCAGGGGGAGTGGCTTTTTTCGTTTGACGGCAGTATAGACGCGGCTGCCAACCCGAATTTTTCCCTTGACTTGTCCGTGCGCCAGGGCGAAAACAAACTGAAACTGTCCGGCCGCTTTGATCTTGACGGCAACGGCGATGTGCGTCTGCGGTCGGGCCGCGTTGCGGCCGCCCCTTACGCGTCTTTGCTCAAAGAAGCCGTCGGACTGGCGGACTTTGCCGGACAACTGCGGGATGTTGACGTCAGTTGGCGCAAAAAAGGCAAAGAAAATGTTTTCAACGGCCAGGCCAAACTCATTTCCTTGTCCGGCGTACAAACCTTTG
>JAISPA010000075.1 GCA_031275255.1 Acidaminococcales bacterium
CTCCTTGCTGAAACCCGTCCTCGAAAGGGCAATCTCTGCTTGCCGGGAAGGAGCGCGTTTTGTATTTGCCCGGCCTTTGAACGGGCGCACTTAATCCGCGCAGGAGAGGGCTTGTCCCCGCAAGTGCGAGCTTGCCGCGCCGGAGATGATAATTCCGTGCTAAACCAGCTCGATTATCGCCATCTCCGCGGCGTCCCCCCGCCGCGGGCCGAGCCGGTAGATGCGCGTGTAGCCGCCCTGCCGGTCTTTGTATTTAGGCGCTATTTCTTCAAAAAGTTTTTTTACTACTTTAACGCTCGTCAGAAAGGCCAAAGCCTGGCGGCGGGCGTGCAGGTCGCCGCGTTTGGCCAGTGTGATCATTTTCGCGGACATTTTACTGATCTCTTTTGCTTTGGCAACGGTTGTTTCTATTTTATCATGCTGGAAAAGCGAGGTTACGATCCCGCGAAACAGAGCGCGCCGGGCGCTTGAGTTGCGGCCCAGTTTTCTGTAAGCCATTTTTCTCCCCCTCAATCGTAAATGTTTTCTTTTTTAAGCGCAAGGCCCAGGTCGGCCAGCCTTTTTTTTACTTCTTCCAGGGATTTTCGCCCAAGATTGCGTACTTTCATCATGTCGGCCTCGGTTTTTTGCGCAAGATCTCTTACCGTGTTTATGCCGGCGCGTTTTAGGCAATTGTGCGAGCGCACGGACAGATCAAGATCGTCAATTGTCATATTCATGACCCCGTCGCCGCTGTCGGCCGCGGCGGCGACGCTGACGTCCGGGCTGGGCGGCTCCGGTAAAATAACCAGATCCTGAAAGAGCTGCAGATAACCGATCAGTATGGTCGCCGCTTTGCTGACGGCTTCGCCGGGAGCGACACTGCCGTCTGTCCAAACTTCCAGCGTCAGTTTGTCGTAGTTGGTAACATTGCCGACGCGGGTGTCGGTCACGCCGAATTTTACGCGCACAATCGGCGAGTAAATGCTGTCAACCGGTATGACGCCGATCGCCTGATCCGGCTGTTTGTTTTTTTCCGCCGGAACATAACCGGTGCCGTTATCTACATAAATTTCCATTCCGAGATGCGCGCCTTTGTCTAAGGTGGCGATCACCCGGCCGGGATTTAGTATTTCTATATCGCTGTCGCCCTGTATGGCGGCGGCGGTTACAATCTGCTCACCGTCGGCTTCTATTCGGAGAGTTTTCGGTTCATTGGCGTAGTTTTTGAAACAGAGTTCTTTTATGTTAAGGATGATATCTGTAACGTCTTCTTTTACTCCCGGTATGGTGGAAAACTCATGCAGCACGCCGTCGATTTTGACAGCCGTTACCGCCGCGCCCGGCAGGGACGACAAAAGTACGCGCCTTAGACTGTTGCCGAGAGTAATTCCGTACCCGCGTTCCAACGGTTCCCAGAAAAACTTGCCGTAGCGCCCGTCTTCGCTTAGTTCAGCTATCACCATTTTAGGTTTTTCTATTTCTATCATGAAAACCCTCCTGTCGTATACGCATTTTCTCCCACGTTAGTTGCAAAAATTAGAGGGTGGATTATTTTGAATACAGTTCTACAATCAAATGCTCGGCAATCGGCGCGTCTATTTCCGCGCGCACCGGCAGCCGGTCAATTTTCCCTGTCATGGTGTTTTTGTCATAAGTCAGCCAGACCGGAATGGACGCAGGCCCCGTAAGTTCGGCGGCCGCCTTGAAGTATTCGCTTTGCCGGCTCTTTTCCCTGATGCCGACAACGTCGCCCGCCTTGACGATGGCGGAGGGTATGTCAAGCCGTTTGCCGTTGACGACAATATGCCCGTGCGTTACCAGTTGGCGCGCCTGTTTGCGGGTGGCGGCGATGCCCAGTCGGAAAACTACGTTGTCGATTCTTCTTTCCAAAAGGCTGAGCAGATTTTCGCCGGTAACTCCCTGCATTTTTTTCGCTTTTTCGTAATACCTTTTGAAGGGCCTTTCCAAGATGCCGTATATGAATTTCGCTTTTTGTTTCTCCCGAAGCTGTATGCCGTATTCGCTCAGTTTTTTGTTGGTGCGTTTGGGCTGAATTTTCGATTTTTTGCTCAGCCCGACGATCCCCGGCTCCAAGCCGAGCGAACGGCATCTTTTAAGCGCAGGCGCTCTGTCAATTGCCATCAGATTTCAACCTCCTCATTAAACTCTTCTGCGTTTGGGCGGACGGCAGCCGTTATGCGGGATAGGCGTAACGTCCTTGATGGAATTTACTTCCAGCCCGGTGGCCTGCAGGGAGCGTATGGCCGCTTCACGCCCGGCGCCCGGCCCTTTCACAAATACTTCTATCTTTTTAAGGCCGTGTTCCATAGCGGCTTTGGCGGCCTGTTCCGCCGCCGTCTGCGCGGCGAAGGGCGTACTTTTCCTTGAGCCGCGAAAGCCCAGCCCGCCGGATGAGGCCCAGCTGATGGCGTTTCCCCTTATGTCGGTTATCGTAATGATGGTGTTGTTGAAGGTGGAACGGATATGGGCAACACCATGTTCAATATTTTTACGTTCTTTTTTCTTGGTGCGGACAACTTTTTTTGCGGCAGCCACTAAAATAATCCCTCCTCAAATATAGTTTATTTTTTCCTGCCCCCGGCCGTGCGTTTGGGGCCTTTGCGCGTGCGCGCGTTGGTTTTGGTGTTCTGGCCGCGCACGGGCAGCCCGGAGCGGTGGCGGCGTCCGCGGTAAGAGCCGATTTCCACCAGCCGTTTTATATTGAGGGATTCTTCGCGGCGAAGGTCACCCTCGGTTTTGTATTCTTTGTCGATAATTTCGCGCAGCTTGGCTATTTCTTCTTCCGTCAGGTCGCGCACCCTGGTGTCAGGGTTTATTTTGGTGCTTTTGAGTATCTCTTTGGAGAGGGTAAGGCCTATGCCATAAATATACGGCAAAGCGTATTCTATACGTTTGTCGCGCGGCAAGTCTACGCCGGAAATACGCGCCATGGGGGTTTACCTCCTTATCATCCTTGTTTTTGTTTGTGTTTGGGGTTTTCGCAAATGACCATGACATTGCCTTTGCGTTTTATTACTTTGCATTTTTCGCAGATAGCTTTGACAGACGGTCGGACTTTCATGATTTACCCTCCTTGTTGCTTGCCGGATTTATTTAAAGCGGTAAGTGATGCGGCCGCGGTTTAAGTCGTACGGCGTCAGCTCTACCGTCACTTTGTCACCGGGCAGTATCTTGATGAAATTCATCCGTATTTTGCCCGATATATGGGCAAGTATAGTATGCCCGTTCCCCAGTTTTACCTGGAACATCGCGTTCGGCAAAGCCTCGACGACCGTTCCTTCAACTTCTATGGCGTCCTGTTTGGCCACTAGGTATACCTCCTCATACTTTCTTTACAACATACCGGTTATAATTTTGTCAATATGTCCGGGCCGTCCCCGGTTATAGCCACGGTATGCTCAAAGTGTGCGGACGGTTTTCCATCCAGGGTTACGACTGTCCAATTGTCACTTAGGGTTTTTACTTTCCAGTCGCCCGAATTGATCATCGGTTCAATAGCTACAACCATTCCGCTTTTTAAAACCGGGCCTGCGTTTTCCGGGCCAAAGTTCGGTATCTGCGGATCCTCGTGCATCCGGCGGCCGATTCCATGCCCTACGTAATCGCGCACTACGCCGAATCCGGCCGTTTCGGCGTGCGTTTGCACCGCGTGGGATATTTTGCCCAAACGATTGCCGGTTACGGCTTGTTCTATGCCTTTATGCAAAGATTCTTCGGTAACTTTCAAGAGCCGTTCAACGTCAGGAGCGATTTTCCCTACCGGAAAAGTGATAGCCGCATCCCCGTTGTAGCCTTCGATAAGCACTCCTATATCGACGCTTACGACGTCGCCTTCTTTCAGCCGGCGCCGGCCGGGTATGCCGTGAACCACTTCATTGTTGACCGACAGGCAGATGTTGCCGGGGAAGCCGTAAAGTCCTTTGAAAGCCGGGACGCCGCCTGCTTTGACAATGGTTTTTCTGGCGGCTTCGTCCAGTTCCATTGTCGTAACGCCCGGCTTTACGGCAGCGCCGACGGCGGCCAGGGCCATTGCCGTTATCCGGCCGGCTTTGCGCATGATTTCTATTTCCCTGGCCGATTTAAAGATTATCATGTGTTTTTTTGCTGGACAGTATCGCAAGGATCGCGGCGAAAACTTCTTTTATACCTTTAGTGCCGTCAAGTTCGGTGTATTGCCCGTGCCGGGAGTAGTATTCGATCAGCGGCTTTGTTTGTTCGTTATAAACCTCAATGCGCTTTTTGACCGTCGTTTCCCGGTCGTCGTCGCGCTGGTACAGGACGCCGCCGCATTTGTCACAGATGCCGTCCGCCCGCGGCGGATTGTAAAGCGCGTGGTAGTTGGCGCCGCAGGCCTTGCAAATGCGCCGGCCGGTAATACGGTTTATCAGTTCAGTGCCGGGAACGTGTATGTCTATGACGGCGTCCAGCTTTACCGACAATTCGGCCAACAGGCCGTCCAGCGCGGCGGCCTGTTCCTTTGTCCGCGGAAAACCGTCGAGGATAAATCCTTTTTGATTTTCTTTCTTGGAAAGGCTCTCGCGTATTATGCCGATGGTTACGGCGTCCGGCACCAGCTGTCCGGTGTCCATATAGCGTTTGGCCTCTTTGCCGAGTTCAGTACCGGCCTTTACCGCCGCCCTGAACATGTCGCCGGTGGATATATGCGGCACGCCGCATTTTTCCGCCAAAAGATCCGCTTGCGTGCCTTTGCCGGCGCCAGGCGGCCCCATCAGTAATATGAACATATATCGCCCGCCTCCTACTTCATAAATCCCTGATAATGGCGCATCAGGACAAGCGATTCGATTTGTTTCATAGTGTCAAGGGCGACGCCGACGACAATCAAAAGGGCGGTGCCGCCAAAATAAACGCCCTGTATATCGGTCAGAAGCGCCACGAAGTTCGGCAATATGGCTATAATCGCCAGAAAGACGGCGCCAACCAGGTTTATGCGCGTCATTATCCGTTCAAGGTATTCCGACGTCGGCTTGCCGGGGCGTATTCCCGGTATAAAGCCGCCGTATTTTTTCATGTTGTCCGCCATGTCGGGAATGTTCATGCTTATTTCCGAGTAAAAATAGGTAAAACCGATGATCAAAAGTACGTAAAGAAGCGTTTGCAGGGGTGACCCCCAGGCGAACCAGCTTGTTACCGTCCTCACCCATTCCACATCGACAAACTGCCCGATGGTGGTAGGAAACTTGAGAACCGACGAGGCAAAGATTATCGGTATTACGCCGGCCTGGTTCACTTTAAGCGGTATATAGCTGGTATGCCCGCCGTACATTTTCCGGCCGACAACTCTTTTGGCGTAATGTACGGAAACTTTCCGCATACCCTGCTGAATCGCTATGACAAACACTACCATCGCCGCCGCGATAACCAAAAACAAAAAGACGTTCAAAATGCTGATGGTTCCTGCCTGCAAGTATTGGATGATGATCCCGATCCCGTCCGGCAGGCGGGAGACGACGCCGGCGAAAATTATCAGCGATATGCCGTTGCCTATGCCTTTTTCCGTCATTTGCTCGCCGATCCACATCAGCAGTACCGTGCCGGCGGTCAGGGTAAGCGCAACGATTATAATGTTGAAAAAACTGGGGTTGTGCATGGCCGTCCGCAGGCCGTAAGCCATGCCTACGGCTTGAAGAAAGCCCAGAAGAACAGTACCGTACCTGGTAAACTGGGTGATCTTCTTGCGCCCGTCCGCCCCTTCTTTGCTCAGTTTCTCCAGCGCCGGCACGACCACCGTCAAAAGCTGGAGTATGATCGAGGCGTTGATGTAAGGCGTTATGCTCATGGCGAATATGGAAAATTTGCTCAAGGCGCCGCCGGCGAAAAGGTCCAGCAGGCCGAAAAGATTGCCGCTGGCGAAAAGCTGCTCAATCGCCGCCGGATCCACCCCCGGAACCGGTATGTGCGCCCCGACGCGAAAGACCGCGAACATCAGCAGGGTAAAAACCAGTTTGCTCCTAAGCTCGGTGATCCTGACGATGTTACCCAGAGATGACAGCAATCAAATCACCTCGACTTTTCCGCCGGCCGCCTCTATTTTTTCACGCGCGCTTTGGGAAAACCCCATGGCTTTCACGGTAAGGGCCCTGTTCAGTTCGCCGTCGCCCAGTATCCGTACGCCGTCGCGCAAGTTCTTTATCAGCCCGCGTTCAATGAAAGCAGCCGGGTCAGCCGTCTCGCCGTCTGAAAACGCGTTGAGCGCGCTGACGTTTATTGCCACGAAATCTTTGCCGAATTTGTTGTAAAACCCGCGTTTGGGCAGCCGCAGGTAAAGCGGCCTCTGCCCGCCTTCAAACCCCGGCCGGGTACCGCCGCCGGAGCGTGAGTTTTGGCCTTTCTGCCCCCGGCCGGAAGTTTTGCCAAGCCCGGAACCAAGGCCGCGCCCTACGCGCACGGATTTTTTCCTCGAACCCGGCGCGGGGGACAGTTCATGCAATTTCATGAGTTTACCTCCTTGTCCTGGCTTTCAATGTTTTCTTCTACCGTCAGTAGATGTTCCACTTTGCGTATCATGCCGCGGATGGCCGGCGTATCGTTTTTGAGCGCGCTCGAATGCATTTTCCCAAGCCCCAGCGCCTTAACGGTGGCGCGCTGGTCTTTCGGCCTTCCGATCAGGCTTCTGGTTAGAGTAACCTTTATTTGTTTCATTTTAAGCCTCCCTGCCCAGCAGTTCCTGCACCGTCCGACCGCGCATCCGCGCTACGTCTTCCGCCCGTTTGAGCTGGCGCAGGCCGTCCATTGTCGCGCGCACGACGTTGTTGGGATTTGTGCTGCCCAAAGATTTTGTCAATATATCATGAACGCCCGCCATCTCCAGCACGGCGCGCACCGCACCGCCGGCGATAACGCCGGTCCCTTCGGTCGCCGGTTTCAGAAGTACTCTTCCCGCGCCAAATTCACCTGTTACTTGATGAGGGATGGTCGTTTTTACGACAGGAACGTTGATCATGTTCTTTTTGGCGTCTTCCACGCCTTTTCTTATGGCTTCGGGAACTTCGGACGCTTTGCCCAGCCCCATTCCCACATGGCCGTTTTCGTCGCCGACCACCACCAGGGCGCTGAAGGAAAACCTGCGCCCGCCTTTTACTACTTTAGCGACGCGGTTGATAAATACTACCTTTTCTTTAATCTCCAGATCCTTGTAATCAATATGAGCCACTTATGTCCCTCCTTTCTTAAAAATCAAGTCCCGCCTCGCGGGCGGCGGCGGCTAGCGCGGCCACGCGTCCGTGATAGATATAACCGCCGCGGTCGAAAACCACTTTGGTAACGCCTTTTGCCAGAGCGCGTTCGGCAACAAGCGCGCCTACTGTTTTAGCGGCCGCGATATTGCCGCCGCATTCCAATTTATGCCCTTTGTCGATGGAGCTTGCCGACGCAAGCGTTTCGCCTGTTTCATCGTTGATGATCTGGGCGTAGATGTTGCTGAGGCTGCGGAAAACATTCAGCCGCGGGCGCTCTTTGGTGCCTTTTATGGTTTGTCTGCCCCGCAGTTGGCGTTTGCGGCGCTGCGCGGCTTTGTCAAATTTCTTAAACAAGCTGTTTCCTCTCCTTTCCCGGCCGCGCCCATTGTGCGCGGTGCCGAGCTTTATTGGCGCCGGCGCGTCTTAAGACGGTTTATTTTTTGCCTTTGGCCCCGGCTTTGCCGACTTTGCGCCTTATGCGCTCGCCTTCGTATTTTATGCCTTTGCCTTTGTATGGTTCGGGTTTGCGCAAGGTGCGGATTTGGGCCGCCACCGCGCCGACCGTTTCTTTATTGGCGCCTAAGATCACTATGCGGTTGGGGGCAGGCACGTCAAAACTGATGCCCTGGGGGGGTTCGACGATTACCGGATGGGAAAATCCCAAGGTAAGGTTAAGGTTGTTGCCCGCTTTTGCGGCGCGGTAGCCCACGCCCGCTATTTCCAGGGTCTTTGTGTACCCGGCCGACACGCCTGTTACCATGTTGGCGATAAGCGTACGGGAAAGTCCGTGCATGGACCGGTGTTCTTTCCCGTCGGAAGGGCGTGCCACCGTAAGCACGGAATCTTCCAGCTTTATGATCATATCTTTGTTTATCTGCCGGGACAGTTCGCCTTTGGCGCCTTTTACCGTAACAAGATTATCTTTTATGTCTACCGTTACCCCGGTGGGGACAACGATAGGCATTTTCCCTATTCTGGACACCTTTCAAGCACCTCCTTGCCGGATGATTTACCAGACGTAAGCTATAACTTCGCCGCCAAGACCGGCCTTTCTGGCCGATTTGTCGGTCATAAGCCCCTGGGACGTCGATACGATCGCTATCCCCAAACCGCCCAGCACACGCGGCAATTGGTCTTTTTTGGCGTAAACGCGCAGTCCCGGTTTGGAGATGCGTTTTATTCCCGTGATGACCTTGTTGCGGTTGGGGCCGTATTTGAGGCTTATCCTTATTATATTTTGCTTGTTGTCGGGAATTTTTTCATAGTCTTTTATAAACCCTTCCGCTTTCAAGATGGCGGCGATGGCTTCTTTTATATTAGAGCCCGGAATCTCCACTTTTTCATGCAGAACCGAGTTGGCGTTTCTTATACGGGTCAACATGTCGGCAATCGGATCAGTAGTCATAACCATACTAAAATACCCTCCTTCCCATAGTCGCTTCTACCAGCTTGCTTTCGTCACTCCGGGGATGGCCCCCTGATAGCTGTATTTCCGGAAACAAATACGGCAGATGCCAAATTTGCGCATGTAAGCGTGCGGGCGGCCGCAGAGCTTGCAGCGGTTGTATTTGCGTACTTTGAATTTAGGCTCGGCTTTCCATTTTTCGATAAGCGCTGTTCTTGCCACTACATTTTCCTCCTTATCACGCGCCAAAAGGCATGCCGAGAAGCCGCAAAAGTTCCCTGGCTTCCTCGTCGGTCCTGGCGGTTGTAACGATCACTATATCCATGCCCCTTATTTTATCTATCTGATCGTAGTTTATTTCCGGGAAAATCAACTGCTCTTTCATGCCGAGCGCGTAATTGCCGCGCCCGTCGAAAGAAGAGGGATTGACGCCCCGAAAGTCGCGCACGCGCGGAAGCGCTATATTTATCAGTTTGTCAAGGAAATAGTACATGCGGCTGCCCCGCAGGGTAACTTTCGCGCCGATGGACATGCCCTGGCGCAGTTTGAAAGCGGCGATGGATTTTTTGGCTTTGGTAACGACAGGTTTTTGCCCGGCGATCACCGTAAGGTCCGCAACCGCCGAATCAAGCGTTTTCGAGTTGCCGACGGCTTCGCCTACGCCCATATTGATAATTACCTTCGCCAGTTTGGGAATCTGCATGACATTTTTATAACCAAACTTATCTGTCAGGCCTTTGACCGCCTCAGACAGGTATTTTTCCTGAAGTCTTGGTTTGGACTGTGTTTCGCCCATTAAACGGCGCCTCCTTTCAAAGAGATTTATTTATCAATATTTTCCCCGCATTTTTTACAGGCGCGGACAAATTTACCATCGGCAAGCTGATTTTTCTTGATACGGGTAGCTTTTTTGCAAGACGGGCATATAAGCATGACATTTGAGGACGCGACCGGCGCTTCTTTGACAACGATGCCGCCCTGGGCGTTCTTTTGATTGGGCTTGGTATGGCGTTTGACTTTGTTGACCCCTTCGACGACCACGCGCATATTCTTGGGCTGCGCCTCAATTATCTTCCCTTCCCGGCCTTTGTCTTTGCCGGCCAGGACGAGGACTTTATCGTCTTTTTTCACATGCAGTTTATTGGCCATGCCTTGACACCTCCTTTGGTTAAAATCCCTGTTCTCAAAGCACCTCGGGCGCCAGGGAAATGATTTTCATGAAGTCTTTGTCGCGCAGTTCGCGGGCGACCGGCCCGAATATGCGCGTGCCGCGCGGGGTTTTGTCTTCCTTTATAACCACCGCGGCGTTTTCGTCAAACCTGATGTAGGAGCCGTCCGTCCGGCGCAGCCCTTTATTGGAACGCACCACGACGGCTTTGACCACGTCGCCTTTTTTAACAACGCCGCCGGGCGATGCGTCTTTTACGGCACAAACTATGATGTCGCCGATATTGGCATACCGGCGGAAGGAGCCGCCGAGCACGCGAATACACATGACTTTTTTCGCGCCGGTATTGTCCGCGACATTGAGGATTGTCTGCTGTTGGATCATAGCCTTATCCCTCCTTAAAAATCAGCGCCAACCGCCTCATTTCGCTTTTTCGATGATTTTTACCACCCGCCAGCGTTTGTCTTTGGACAGAGGGCGGGTTTGCATAAGTTCTACAATATCGCCGATATGGCTTTCATTGTTTTCATCATGCGCTTTAAATTTAACTGTTTTTTTCACGGCTTTATGATAAAGCGGATGCCGCACAACGCGCTCAATCGCGACCACGACCGTCTTGTTCATCTTGTCGCTGACAACCTTGCCGACGCGCGTCAGCCTGTTGTTTCTTTCTTCAGACACTTAAAATCCTCCTTTTCAGACGCCGCCTGGCGGCTTTATCCTTCCAGTTCCCTTTGACGCTGCAGCGTCTTTATCCTGGCAATAGATTTTTTTACGTCCTTTATGCGCATTACATTGTCCAACTGTCCGGTTGCGGCCTGAAATCTCAGATTAAAAAGTTCGTCCTTCAGCCCGGCTAATTTCTGGTCAAGTTCGCCGGCGGTCAAATCACGTATCTCCTGTATCTTCATTATGCCTCACCACCCGCTTCTTCTGATTGCGCGGCAGCCGCGGCGTTTTCCAAATCAGCCTTGCTCACGAATTTGGCCGCGATCGGCAGCTTGTTGGCCGCCAGGCGCATAGCTTCCTTGGCTTCCTCGATTGAAACGCCGGCCATTTCAAACATTACCCGGCCAGGCTTGACGACCGCCACCCAGTATTCCGGCGACCCTTTGCCGCTGCCCATACGGGTCTCCGCCGGTTTGGCCGTTACCGGTTTGTCAGGGAATATTTTAATCCATACCTGTCCGCCGCGTTTTATATAACGGGTCATGGCGATACGGGCGGCTTCTATCTGGCGGTTGGTTATCCACGACGGCTCAAGGGCCACCAGCCCGTATTCCCCGTGGCTGATCGTGTTGCCGCGGTTGGCTTTGCCTTTCATCCGGCCGCGAAATTGTTTCCTGTATTTTGTCCTTTTCGGCAATAACATTATTTATCGCCCCCTTCCGCGCGGGGAACGGCTTTTTCAACCGGTTTTCCTTCCGGCAGGATCTCGCCCTTATATATCCAGACCTTTACGCCGATCCGCCCGTAAGTAGTATGGGCCTCGGCCGTGCCGTAGTCAATGTCCGCCCTTAAAGTGTGCAGCGGTATGCTGCCTTCCCGGTAACCTTCGCTGCGGGCGATTTCCGCGCCGCCCAAACGCCCGCCTACCTGCACTTTTATTCCTTTGGCGCCTATGCGCATGGTGCGGGTAACCGACTGTTTCATGGCGCGCCGGAAAGCTATGCGCCGCTCCAGCTGCGCGGCGATGTTTTCCGCCACCAGCACGGCGTTAAGATCGGGCTGCTTTATCTCCTGGATGTTTATGTCAACCTGGCTGTCGGTAAACTGCCTGATCTCTTTTTTAAGGGCTTCAATGTTCGAGCCGCTGCGGCCGATAACCATGCCCGGTTTGGCGGTGTGGACAGTAACGCGCGTGCGGTTGGCGGCGCGTTCTATTTCAACACGGGCTATCCCGGTGGCAAAAAGTTTGTTTTTGACAAATTCGCGGATTTTTATGTCTTCAAGCAAGAATTTTTCATAATCCTTATCGGCGTACCATTTGGAATCCCAGCTTTTGATAATGCCAACTCTAAGCCCATGTGGATTTACCTTTTGACCCACTGTTTTTTTCCCTCCTTCGCGCTGAATTTATTTTTCTTTCACCATCACCGTAACATGGCTGGACCTTTTGAGTATCTTGAACGCCTGCCCGCGCGAGCGCGGGTGTATGCGCTTGATCGTCGGGCCGCTGTCAACGTAGATTGTTGAAACAAAAAGTTCGTCAACATTCATGTCGTAATTATGTTCGGCGTTGGCCACCGCGGATTTGAGCACTTTTTCGATGACTTCCGACGCCACTTTCGGAGTGTGCTGCAAAATCGCGAACGCCTCGCCGATTGATTTGCCGCGGATAAGATCAGCTACTATGCGTACCTTGCGCGGCGCTATGCGGATATATTTCGCTATCGCCTTAGCTTCCAAAGTCAGCTCCCCTTTCTTTACTTCGCGCCGGAGGTTTTCGCGTGGCCTTTGTAGGTACGGGTAGGCGCGAATTCACCTAGTTTATGCCCCACCATGTCCTCGGTTACATAAATCGGCACATGTTTCCTGCCGTCATGCACGGCAATGGTATGCCCGACGAAACCGGGCAGTATGGTGGAACTGCGCGACCATGTTTTTACTACTTTTTTATCGTTGGCGTCATTGAGCGCGCTTATTTTTTTCAAAAGGCTCTCTTGGACGTAAGGTCCTTTTTTGATCGATCTGGACACTTAATTGGCCTCCTTTTCTGCCCGGTTATTTGGTCCGGCGTTTGACGATCAAACGGTCGGAAGGTTTGTTTTTCCTGCGGGTACGGGTGCCGAAAGCGCATTTGCCCCAAGGGGTAACCGGATGCTTGCGCCCGACCGGCGAACGGCCTTCGCCGCCGCCGTGCGGATGATCGCACGGATTCATTACGACGCCCCGGTTGGCCGGACGGATACCCAGCCAGCGGGAACGCCCCGCTTTGCCGAGGGTAATGTTCTCGTGTTCAAGATTGCCCACCTGCCCAATCGTGGCGCGGCAATTGATGTGTACTTTTCTGAGTTCGCCCGAGGGCATGCGCAAAAGGGCGTGATCGCCTTCTTTGGCCATAAGCTGCGCCCCTGCGCCGGCGGAACGGGCCAGCTGCCCGCCTTTGCCGATTTTCAATTCTATATTGTGTACAAGCGTCCCCAAAGGTATGTTCTTTAAGGGCAGGGCGTTGCCTGTCTTGATGTCGGCGTCCGGCCCGCTTACCACCACGTCGCCTGTTTTAAGCCCGTTGGGGGCAAGGATGTAACGCTTCTCGCCGTCTTTGTAAAAAAGCAATGCGATCCGGCAGGTCCTGTTCGGATCATACTCAATTGTCGCTACTTTGGCCGGCACGCCGTCTTTCAGGCGTTTGAAGTCGATTATCCGGTAAAGTCTTTTGTGCCCGCCGCCGCGGTGCCTGACCGTCAGACGGCCCTGATTGTTGCGCCCGGCCTTTTTGCAAAGCCGGCTGGTCAGCGAGCGCTCCGGCTTGTCGGTCGTGAGTTCCTCAAAAGAAGCAACTGTCATAAACCTGCGGCCGGGAGAGTACGGTTTGAATGATTTTACTGGCATTTTTTTCCCTCCTTCATCAAACGTCAGGCAATATTACAGCCCTTCAAAAAATCCTATGGTCTGGCCTGGCGCCAGTTTTACTATCGCCTTTTTATAGTCAGGGCGCCGGCCCGAGTGCTTGCCCATTTTTTTGATCTTGCCCATGACGCGCATGGTGTTGACCGCCAGTACCTTTACTTTAAAAATTTCTTCCACCGCCTGCCTGATTTCTATTTTGTTGGCGGTCATGGCCACTTTGAAAGTGTATTTGTTCTCTTGCATCATTTGCGCTGTTTTTTCCGTGATCAGGGGGCGCAAAAGGACGTCGCGGGGATTTGCCGCCATTATGCGAGCACCTCCTCTATTTTCGCTATGGCGTCTTTGTCCAGCAGCACTTTCTGCGCGTTCAAAAGATCGTATACGTTGAGAAAGCTGTTTGACAGGGTTTTTACGCCCGGGATGTTCCGGGCCGATTTTACCATGTTGACGTCAAGGCCGTTGGTTATGATCAGGGCTTTGCCCGCTCCCGCGCCAAAGCCGCCGAGCATTTTGACCGCGTCTTTGGTCTTGGGCTGGGTGAAAGCGAGGCCTTCCACTACTATCAGTTCCCCGGCCGCCACCTTATCGGAGAGCGCGCAGCGGATTGCCAGCCGCCTGGCTTTTCTCGGCATGGACTGTTTGTAGGAACGCGGCTTTGGCCCGAAAACCGTGCCGCCGCCCACCCATAAGGGTGAGCGTATGCTGCCGGCGCGGGCGCGCCCTGTGCCTTTTTGCCGCCAGGGTTTTCTGCCGCCGCCCCGTACGTGGCCGCGCGTCTTGGTAGAGGCGTTGCCCTGCCGCCACGAGGCCATCTGCATGACCACCGCCTGATGCACTACCGCTTCATTCATGGACACTCCAAATATTTGATCAAGCAATTCTATCTCTTCGCCGGTTGGATTACCGGCGATGTCGTATACCGCAATTTTAGGCATTTAAGCTTCCTCCTTTCTTAAACCGGCGGATCACTTGCCCGGTTTGACCGTATTTCTTACAACAATGAAGCCGCCTTTCGGGCCTGGCACCGCGCCTTTGATCAGCATGAGGCCGCGTTCCTTGTCAATCCTCACCACCGTCAGGCGCTGGACGGTTACCTTGGCGCCGCCCATGCGTCCGGGCAGCTTTTTGCCTTTGAACACCTTGCCGCCTGGCCCGGACATTCTCGGGCCGATGGAACCCGGCTCGCGGTGTGATTTGGAACCGTGGGACATCAGCCCGCGGTGAAAATTGTGGCGTTTGATGCCGCCGGCAAACCCTTTGCCTTTGGATACGCCTGTTACGTCTATCAAGTCGCCTGCGGCGAATATATCAACGCTTATTTCCTGTCCGGCCTGATATTCGGCCGGGCCGGGCAAACGCAATTCTCTGATGAAACGCACCGGCTGCGCTCCTGATTTATCAAAATGCCCCTGCATCGGTTTTGTAACATGTTTTTTGCGTTTGGGGCCGAACCCTACCTGCAGCGCGTTGTAACCGTCATTTTCGGCCGTCTTTACCTGCAGCACGCGGCATGGAGCCGCATCCAGCACCGTTACCGGCAAAAGCCGGCCTTCATCGGTAAATATCTGTGTCATGCCAAGTTTTTTCGCCAAAATACCTTTTGCCATAGAGAGCCCCTCCTTTACAGTTTGATTTCAACGTCCACGCCTGCGGGCAGATCAAGGCGCATAAGCGCGTCGGCCGTCCTGGGCGTAGGCTCCAGTATGTCGATAAGCCGTTTATGCGTGCGCATCTCAAACTGTTCGCGCGAGTCTTTGTTGACGTGCGGCGAGCGTAAAATCGTGAAAACATTTTTTTCGGTGGGTAAAGGAATGGGACCGCAGACTAAAGCCCCGGTGCGTTTGGCGGTGTCCACTATCCTGAAGGAACTTTGATCAAGGGTTTTGTAGTCGTACCCTTTCAAGCGTATGCGGATCTTTTTTTGTTTTGACATTTACAATACTCCTCCTTGTCGCCCGGTTTCAAACCGGACATACTCTGCGGAAATTCCCCCGGCGCGGCCGGGCCACCTCCCGCGTCATCGCTTTTTTTCATTTTCCCGGCGGACATTGCCGGGGCGGGTTGAACGGGACTTCATTCAGCGGAAGATTGTATTCCGGTCGAATGCCCGTCCCATATGGGAAAGCCATGCTTGCCCGAGCGGGCTGGTTCCGTGTTAAAACAATCCGGCGAGGGGCAAGTCCTTGCCCCTCACACAATTTGCCGTTACTGATTGATCGCGGCGACCACGCCGGAACCTACCGTACGGCCGCCCTCGCGGATCGCAAAACGCAGCTTCTCCTCTACCGCGATCGGCGTTATCAACTCTATATCAGTCGAGA
>JAISPA010000114.1 GCA_031275255.1 Acidaminococcales bacterium
ATAATGAATTGACAATTGAGAACGGGGCGATTAAAATCAGCCCATCGCTTTACAATAGCTGGTTTACAGATGAATAATAGGCAGAAAGTAGACGGAAAGCTGCTTACCGGCCAGATTGACACACTTCCCTAAGTCATGTGATAGGGTAAAACAGGATGGAATAAACACATGGCCGGATCTGAATACACGTCAAGGGAAGCGGAACAAAAAATACGGCAGGGAAGGCGCCGTGAACAGGAAGACGGGGTTTCGCGTGGGGAGTGCTCCCCGCCGCCGCCTGAAGGCGCGGCTTGCCCGCACTGCGGGGCGTTTGTACCGGCGGGGGCGCTTTACTGCGGCGAATGCGGCGGTAATTTGCTGCACCCCGCGGTTTGTTCTGCCTGCGGCGCGCCAACAAAGCCGCAAGGCGACATTTGTGAAGTTTGCGGGGCATGGCTTTCGGAAGGTATATGCAAATTCTGCTATACGCCGCTTCCCGCCGGCGCGGCGTTCTGTCCCAACTGCGGCAACGGCAGGGACGGTATTGTCTGCCCAGACTGCGGAACTTTGAGCATTTTTGATTTTTGCCCGAAATGCGGCCGGCCGCTCTCAAACTTTGCCCGGCAGGCGCTAGAGGCGGCAAATAACGATCCTGATATTCGTTTAATCGCGGATAACTCCAAAAGAGCCGCTAAAATTGCCGCGGAACTGGCCGCAATTGCCGAGGCCGAGGCGGAAGCCGAAAAGAAGCGCGCCGAGGAAGAGGCGGCCCGTATTGCGGCCGAAAAGGAACGGGCCGAAGAAGAAAAACAGCGGCTGAATGAGGCGGCCGAAAACATTCGGCGTATCGCCGCCGAAAAGAAACGCGCCAGGGAAGAAGCTGCCCGTATCGCCGCCGAAAAAACCCGCCGTGAGGAAGCCCTGCGCAAACAGCAGGAACGCGAGGCGGCGGAGGCGGCCCTGGCCGCGTTAAAGGCAGAGGCCCTGCAGCGGCAGCAGGAAGATGATCCGGTTACCTCGGCTCTCCGGGCCGCCATTAATAAGGTGCGCAATATGACATTTGCCAACGCGCAGTTGGCACGGCTTTTTTATATGGCCAGGCGGCCGCTGTTTAGCCGGAGATGGCGGTGCAACGCTTATGGTAATATACACTCATCCCCATGCGAATGCGCCGAGCCTCAACACGGCGGCGTGTGGCTCTAGCGGGACCTGCCATGATATGCAAACAATGCGGAACGCAGAATAAAGATACGGTAAAATTTTGCAAACAATGCGGCGGCAAGGTTTTGCAAATACTGCGGCGCAAAGCTGCCGGCCCACTTAGGCGGAATTTTAGACAACATGGTGGGGCTGGATAACATCAAAAAAGAACTTTTCGAACTGGTAGAAACGGCGGAGCGCAGGAAGAACGAAAAGGTACGCTATAACACCATTATCATGGGTAACTCGGGGACCGCAAAATCCCTTATCGGCGCTATGATTGCCGGTATCCTCCACAGCTGCGGATTGCTGGTGAACAGCAATGCCTTGACGATAGACGCCGAGGACCTTATAACCATGAAAGACGCGGATTTGGAAAAGGCTTTTTCCGATACCGCCCGGGGCTCCGTCATTTTTATCGACAACGTTCAGCGGCTCATCGATCCTTCAGGCTCGCCGGATCCAAAGTTCAACAAACTGTGCAACAATATGGACAAATACGAAAACGACCCCATCGTGATACTCGCCGGCCTTCTCCAACCCCTGCGGGAATTTGTACACAAAAAGGAAAACGTACATATTGCCGGGCGATTTCAGAATCACTTTATCATCGAAGACTATACTCCCGATCAATATACTGAAATTTTGGCGCACAAACTGAAAGAATCGGGTTTGCGTTTTTCCGAAGGAGCGAAGGAGCAGGCGTACAAACGTTTCCGTTACCTCAACAAAGAGCTAAAAAAGCCCAAAAACGCCATTCACGCGCTTAACGGCTATCTGGTGATGCAGGAAGCCGAAGACATAAAGCAAGCCTACCACAGGCGCAGAGCCTCGGACGCAATCATTTTAAAAGAGGATATTCCGCTGCCGGTGGAGGAGAAAAAAAGCATAGACGCGATTATGGCGGATTTGGAAAACATGACCGGCATGGACTCGATAAAAAAAGAGATCCGGTCCCTGCACAAACAGTTGGCTTTGAACGCGGAAATGGAGAGGCGGGGCATACCGCAGGAAAAACCCGCCCATCACTTTGTAATAACGGGCAACCCCGGCACGGGAAAGACAACGGTTGCCCGCCAGCTCGGCGCCATATTTGAGGCTGTCGGACTGCTCGATTCAGGCCATGTGGTGGAGGTTGACCGCGGCAAAATGGTGGCCGGTTTTACCGGGCAGACCGCCCCGAGGGTAAACGCCTTATGCGACCATGCGCGGGGGGGAATTCTTTTTATTGACGAGGCGTATACGCTGCGGCAGAACGACAACGACAACTTTGGCAAAGAGGCGATTGACACGCTCCTTAAACGTATGGAGGACGACCGGGGCAAGTTTATCGTGATTGCCGCCGGTTATAAAGCGCCTATAGAAAACTTTTTGAACGCCAACGAAGGGCTCAAAAGCCGCTTTACCCGGTATTTTGTTCTTGACGATTATACGCCGGATGAACTTACCAAAATATTTAAGAGCATGGCGGCTTCCCAAAAATTCACCCTTGACCATGCCGCGGAGGAGCGCGTACTGGCCTTTTTTAATGACCGCTGCAGCAGAAAAACCAAAGATTTTGCCAACGCCCGCGAAGCCCGCAAGCTTTTCGACGAAGCCCGCAAGAACCTTTCCGACAGGCTTTCATCCGGGGGCGGCGCGTCTTTAAGCGACGATGAATTGTTTCGAATAGTGGGCGCCGACATTCCCGGAACCACCGCCGAAAACGCCGTAACCGTGGAGGAGGCGCTCAAAGAACTGAACGAGCTTACCGGCCTATCATCGGTAAAAGAGGCGGTGAACAAAATTATCAATACCTTAAACGTTCAGAAGCTCAGGGGCGGGGTAAAGCCGGTTTCAAAACATTTTGTGTTTTATGGCAATCCGGGCACGGGTAAAACAACGGTGGCCCGTATTCTGGCAAATGTTTTTAAGGCAATAGGCATGCTGCCGACCAATAACCTTACCGAGGTTAAAGGCACGGAGATGATGGGCACATATATAGGGCAGACCGCGCCGCTGGTAAACAAGATCTGCGACGGGGCAATGGGCGGCGTTCTTTTTATTGACGAGGCATATTCGCTGTGCGCCGGGGGGAACAGTTACGGGCAGGAGGCAGTGGCCACCCTTCTGGCGCGTATCGAAAATGACCGCGGCAAATATGCGGCGATTATGGCCGGTTACCGCCGCGAAATGGACGATTTTTTGAATACAAACCCCGGCTTTAAATCCCGTTTTACCGAACACATCACCTTTGAGGATTATACGCCGGAAGAAATGTCCGCAATTTTTAAGGGCATGGCAAAAAAGCATAACATCACCCTTGCGGAGGGTTTTGGGGAGGCGCTTATCGCGCGTCTTAACGGCCTTTATGCCAACCGGGGCCCCGCCTTTGCCAACGCCCGCACGGTGCGCAATCTTTTTGATAAATCAATGGAAAACCTGGATACCCGCATCGCCGCCCTTAATGCCGGCGGCGCAAGTGTGGAGGAACAAAAACGCGAGAGCCTTTTAATGCGGGCTCCTGACCTGGGA
>JAISPA010000139.1 GCA_031275255.1 Acidaminococcales bacterium
GTTTGTTGAAGAAAAGTTCCTGCCATTGTTTCACCATGCCGAGCGCCCGGTTGTTTAAAACTACGCTGATGATAGGCAGTTTCTCGTTTACCGCGGTGAAAAGCTCCATACCGGTCATCTTGAAACCGCCGTCGCCGGCGATCTGCACCACCCGCGCCCTTGGTTTGGCGATTTTAGCGCCCACCGCCGCCGGCATGGAAAAACCCATCGTCCCGCTGCCGCCCGATGTTATATGCGTGCGCGGCTCCTTAATACAAAGAGCCTGCGCCGCCCACATCTGATTCTGTCCTACGTCGGTAACGAAAATCACTTCTTCGTCCCGGAAAGCCTTGTTGATTTCCCGTAATATCCAGTAAGGGTTGAAGTCGCCTTTGTCTTTAAGCGCGTGTTCTTCCCGCCATTTTGTTATTTGTTCCCACCAGGGCGAAATATCCGGACGCACTTCCACTTCCGCCGCCAGGGCGGCCATGGAGTTTGACAGGTTGGCGACGATCGGCAGGGCGACGGTTACGTTTTTGTCCATTTCCGAAGGGTCGATGTCAAATTGGATGATCTTTTTGCTTTTTACGTACCGGGAACGGTCGCCGGTTACGCGTTCGCTGAAACGGCTGCCGACAACGACGATAACATCCGAATTGCTTACGGCCAGATTGGCCGCCTTTTGGCCGTGCATGCCGCTCATGCCCAGAAATTGCGGATGGCTGCCCGGAAAAGCGCCCAGCCCCATCAGAGTGCTGACCACCGGCATACCGGTTTTGCCGGCCAATTCCTGTATCGCCCAGCTGCAACCGGCCTGTATCGCTCCGCCGCCTACCATCAGCACCGGGCGCTCGGCCCGGCAGATGAGGCTGCCCGCCGCCTTGACCGCCGACAAATCGAAGGGCAGATTTTCCTCCTCTATTTCCAGTTCCGCAAGGGTATCTTCTTCGTCCCAGTCGATCAGGGCCCTTTGCATATCACTCGGAATATCGACCAGCACCGGCGCCGTACGCCCGCTGCGGGCGACCGCGAAAGCCTCGCGCAAAGTTGAGGACAAATCCTCCGGCCGCAAAACGGCCGCGCTGTGTTTGGTTACGGCCAGGGAAACGCTGACAATATCCACTTCCTGAAAGGAATCGCGGCCGATCTGGGAAGTGGGTACCTGCCCGCAAATGACGACCAGCGGAATGGAATCAAGGTAAGCTGTGGCCAAACCGGTGATTATGTTGGTCGCGCCCGGGCCGGAAGTAACGATGCAAACGCCTGTGCGGCCGCTGACGCGGGCGTAGCCGTCCGCCGCATGTATGGCCCCTTGCTCGTGTACGGGCAATACCTTCCGGAGCGGGGCGTCAAAGAGCGCGTCAAAGAGCGGTATGACCTGCCCGCCCGGATAACCGAAAACCGTGTCTACGCCCTGCTCCAAAAGTATATTGACAATGACCTGCGCGCCTGTAATTTTCATTCCATCTCTCCTTGCGTCATAATCAGCCGGCCAGCGGAACTTCTTCTTTCAAAAGCCTTACGTCCGTGATCAGTATCTGTTTTTGCAGGAGTTTGACTAATTGGAGCGGCGCTTCCTGACAGTCCAGCAGCAAAGATAACTCCAGCGCGGTGTCGTCCGCGGCCGGCTGCAGGGTAAGTCTTTTCAGCGCGCAGCCTTGCCGCGCCACTATGCGCAGGACGCGCGGCAAAGCGGTGGATTCGTTTCTGGTAATGATTTTAAGTTCAACTGTCATCAGAATCACCTCGAAGAATAATAATCCGGCCGTTGCCTGCGCCGCGCCGGTAAGTCCCGCCGGATATCCGGGCAAGACGCCTGCAATCCGGCGTTGAAAGCGCCCCTGTCCTTTAAGGACAGGGGCGCTAAAAAGCTCGATACCACCCTGATTTATCACTCATAACGGTCTGTCAACCGTCCCCGCGGTAACGTGCGGGCAACGCATCAGGCTACTGGGCGCGCGTTCGCCTATGAGTTCATGGGGGATCCAGCCGGCTGCTCCGCGCGCCGGTTTTCAGCTCCTCCGGCTCTCTATGGCTTGGCGCAAACCGCATATTCCCAATCATTACTTTTAAACGGCATTAAATTAAAAAACAAAAATTCGCTGCAACAATTACATTAGTCATTATTATCGCATTTTTATGGATAACTGTCAAGCGAGGGGAAAGCAAAACCCCGGCGATATTTACAGGGCAGCTTGAGTGTAAGCGGACAAAACTGCGGCGGGCAATTAAACTTGCAACTTTCGAAAATGAGAAATAGTAAAATTTTTTATTGACAACTGTTTTCGATTTGTGTATTATAAAAGCAATTTGAATACTAATGCAATAAAAGCGCATTTTTAGAAATAAAAGCCTTTTAGAAATCATCTGCCTTTTGTTAAAACGAATAGTTTTTATTCCCTTTGCTGGCGCAGGATTAGCCACAAACACAACACGGCAAGTAATTGTTGCAGATCAATTAATTTAGAATCAGGAGGATTTTTATGAAAAATGCAAACCGGGTTTCCTTATACGGCATGGTAATTTTATTATGCGTAATATTATTTGCCGTCAGCGGCTGCGGAGGCAATTCACCGGCCCCCGCCAAAAGCAATGCTACTGGGAAGCCGCAATACGGCGGAACTTTGAAGGTTGTGGTTGGGACGGTTAGCTCGCTGGATCCTCAGATGGAAGCTGCCGATGAACCTATGTCAAGGCATATTTTTGAGACGCCGCTGTCTTTGGATGAGAACGGTGGCGTCCAAACCGGTTTATGCACATATAAGTACAGCGACGATGCTTTAACTTTGAGTTTAATATTGCGTGACGGCGTAAAATTCCATAACGGCAGCCCGGTCAAGGCTGAAGATGTTGCCGCCTCTATCAGCCGATGGGCTAATAATGTATCTTTTGGCAAATCCTATGTAGGTAAATATATGGATTCTATCTCTGCGGCGGATGATAAAACTGTTGTAATCAAGTTCAAATCCGTCGCAAGCTTAGCCCTTACGTCGTTAGCTTACGAATACATGGGAGCTTACGTAATGCCCAAAGCAGTCTGTGAAGAATATGCGAGTTCGCCGGTAATTAATACTGCTAAGATTATCGGCACCGGCCCGTATAAATTATCAGAATGGAAGCAA
>JAISPA010000290.1 GCA_031275255.1 Acidaminococcales bacterium
GGACAAATAAAGAGTATCGACGCATTTGTTGGCAAGCGGATCGCAGGAATATTTTTTGCAGGCTTCATTTATGAAGCATAGGTCAAACGGCGTGTTATGGGCAATAATAGGAGAGCGCCCTATAAAATCAAGAAATTCCGGGAGTACCAGCGCAAGTTCCCGTCCTTCTTTTTGCAGCATATCATTGGTGATTCCCGTCATTTCTTCTATTTCGGCGGAAATAGGAGTATCGCCGCGAATTAGCGCGCTGAATGTATTTGGCATCGCGCCGTCGGCTACCTGCAAGGCGCTGATTTCGATGATCGTGTCTCGCTGGGCTGACAACCCGGTGGTTTCGATGTCAACGACCATATATGACGACGGCCAATCTTCCGTTCGCGCCTTAAATACCGCCCGGCGTTTTATCGCTTGATACCGGCTGGCCTTGCTGTAGCCGAGCCTTATTTTGCTTAATTTTTTTGTGCGGGCCGGACTCGGATGCAGCATTAGTTTTATGCCGTCAAAATCAATAGGTTCCCATTCGCTGTTATGCACTTTAAAATCAAGCCGCTGTTCGTTGTTTGTGTTGTAAGCCATGGTCGCCCGGCCTTTTTTGGCGAATTTTTTCACCCTTTCCCAAATGTTTTCACGCACACGGGCGCTGACCTGTCCAACAAAAATCCCCACGCCGATTTCCAGCAGCCATTTGGTCAAATCGCCGCGCAGGGCGGCAGGACAGTCGGTGAGTGTGATCACTACCATCATTCGTCCTCCAGGATGCGCCCATAGCCTTCGGTTAAGGCAAAATCGCCGTTCTCTTCCATATCGTCAATATCGCCCAATTCCCTGCCGTAAGATACGGCGTGGGGAACAAATCCCGTTTTCTCGTCCCATAGCCGCAAAGTATCTGTAGAAAAGCTATTTTCCTCGTTTTTTTCATGATCTTGCAAATTGTTTGTCAAAAGGTTATGAATGTCTTTGGCGGCTTGTTCCATAATCCGCCCATCAGCAATGGCGTCGCGCACCGCGCGCCTGGTCGCCTGGCCAATGTCTTCCGCATTTTCCGCCACTACCGCAAAGGCGATCGGAATGGTTATTTCCGCTTTGTACAAATCCGCGACATCATAGACAAAAGAACGTTCATGGCCGGTATGGATAAAACCGAGTCCCGGCGAGCAGCCCAGCGCCGCGATCACGCTGTGGGTCGCGCCGTAAAGGCAAGCGTGCGCCGCCGACAACGCCATGTTTATCGGGTCGCTGTCTTGAAAGTCGTCAGGGTTGTATTCCCGCCCGTGCCAAGGCACGCCCGTCTGTTTGGAAGCCCGCCGGTAGACGGCGCGCACTCTGGCGCCTTCCCGGCCGCGCAGTTGCTGCATGGTCATCTGGGAAACATCTTCATTGGGGAAGCGCATTTGGTACATTTGCCGGGCGACCGCAAGCCGCGTCCTGGTATTGGAGACAAGATAGGCCTGCGCCGTCAGCAATCTCGACGAATGGGTCAAAGGCCGGCCGTGCGCGTAATAACGTACGCCGCGTTCCCCGACCCAGATGACGCTTACGCCGGCGTCGCCAATGAGTTCCATGGCGCGGTGCGAAATATTCGTACCGGGGCCGAGCATGATGACGCCTAAATTAGCGGCGGGCGCACAGACGGTGCCGCGCTCGTCGGTAATGGCGATGGCGCCGTCCTGACGGTTTATCAGACATCTTTCCACATAGAGGAAAGAAACGCGTTCCCTGATCTGCGGCAAGTCCTGGAGCGCAGGCTTGTCCAGCCCGGGCATTTCACTCATGGCAGCCTCGCGAGGGTCAGCAGCCCGCAGCCGTAGGCTTTGGCGCGTCCAATGCCGTCAACCATGGCGGCGGTGAACTTTTCCCGATTCTCAATCAACAATATGCCTTCAAAAGTTGCCATGCTGATCGTAACTTTTTTATGTTCATTGGCGGCAGTGTCCAAACGGCTAAATTCCTTAATTTCCTTTTGCACGACTTCCAGGTTTCGTACTTTGTCTCCCTCTGTCAAAAAACGGAATCCATGCTGCGCTCCTTTTCTGAGCAGCCATTTTTTTTGGTCTTCCGCGCTTGCCCAAGCGGACACTTGGCCTCTGCCCTGTTCTCGTCCGGCTTCCTTTCCCGCCCCCGTTCGCAAACGGCTGCGCACCGGGTTGGCGCGCAAGCGAAACTGCCATGCCTGCCCTGTCTGCAACCCTTCCAAAAACGGCCCGTATTCTTTAGTCAGCCACTGCTGGTTTGCGGCCGGCCAGCCGTATTGTTCCACTATATGCGTAAAATCCGGCTTGCGCTGGCTTTGCATGATAATGTAAAGGGAATTAGTCAGATTATCTGTCCGCCAGAGCATTCTCTTTTCAGCGCCGGCGCTGTCTGCCGGGAAGCTGGCGGCAAGCGCGGCGTGCAGCCGCTGGGGCGAGGCGAGCAGATATCTGGTTTCCCGCCGCCGGCAATTCAGTTCTATTCGCGAGATGTACATCATGTCACCTCCGCCAGCGCGTCGTGGCCTGTCGGCTTTTCCGGGCGAGGCCAGGCGCAAGGATTGGCGATTTTTACGAAACCGCTTGCGACTGAACGAAAAGTATATCGCCGATATACTTGTTCAAAAGAAAGCGGCAGGTCGCGCTCGGCAAATGCATTGGCCTCATCCGGCAAGGCGTCGCGGATTATTTCCAGCAAAACTTCGGCGGCGCTTCTTTTCTTATACCAGTCGCTGGCCTGCCACTCTTCTTGCAAAGCATCCGCAAGACTGACGCCTTTTTTTATTCCCAGCGACAGCTTGCCGGATGGCGGGCAGGCGCGCCGCCCCAGAAAGAGGGGGAAATACGGGTTGTGCAAGGCGGCGTCAATCTCCTCCAGCAGATGCCCGTCTCCTTCCAGCCCGGCCAAACATACGGCGTCAGACAAGTAATAGCGATCTGTTATAAAAGCGTCTTTG
>JAISPA010000228.1 GCA_031275255.1 Acidaminococcales bacterium
CAACACGCTTAGTTAGCCAAAGATAACTAAAAGGCATTTTATATAGTTAGCCACAACTAACTATATACATCATAGCAACCATTTTTTTATTTGTCAATAGGTGCGCAAAAAAATCGAAGAATTTTTTGTATGTTTGTCAATGATGTGAACCATATTGGAGAAGAAAATACCTGATATGGTTCCTGTGCCGATAGAATACTGACGAACCGTAGGCGGGCAATCCATCGGCGGCGCTTCGCCTTATGCTGCCTGCTGGAACTCCACCAGCCGCTCAAGCGGGCTTTTGCGCCGCACAGGGCGGCGAACCAGCTTGCAAATCTTGTCCATGATTTAACTGGTGGACAGTATAAGAAAAATATCATTAAAAACCCTACATAAAATCTACAAATTTTTCTGTTATTCTGTTTTTGAAGCAATCGGAAGGACGGGATACAGGTGGAAAAACAGCCGCGGACGGAAAAGTTTCATATTGACGGCATGAGCTGCGTAAACTGCGAAAACCGGATAACAAAAAAGTTGGGTGCGACGGCGGGCGTCAAAGAGGTCAGCGCCAGTTTCGGCGGCGGTTACGCTGTGATAACTTATGACGAGTCCGCGCTGGATAAAAAAGCCATCGCCGGGATTATTGAGCGGCTGGGCTACAAGGTGTCCGACCAGCCGTGGACAGGCAAGGGCAACTTGCTTGACTCTTTTATCATAATCGCCGCTTTGTATATGATCATGCGCAATATGGGCCTTAGCGATATTTTCAATTATTTCCCGCTGGCGGATGCGGGTATGGATTACTGGATGCTGTTCATTATCGGCCTTTTGACCTCCGTCCATTGTATCGCGATGTGCGGCGGCATAAACATGACGCAGTGCCTTAAGCCGGACGGCGGCGAAAGCAAGCTGGCCGCCTTGCGGCCGGGTTTTCTCTACAACTTGGGGCGGGTGATTTCCTATACGGCGGTGGGCGGCGCGGTGGGCGCGCTCGGCTCGGCAATCAGCCCGTCCGACACTATGAAGGGGCTTGTACAGATTGCCGCCGGCTTTTTTATGGTCGTTATGGGCATAAACATGCTGGGGCTGTTTCCCGCGCTCAAAAGGTTCAACTTGAGTTTGCCGCGCTTTTTCACCCGCCGCGTTACGGAGGGCAAACATGGCGGCGCGCCTTTTTACGTGGGGCTTTTAAACGGCTTGATGCCCTGCGGCCCGCTTCAGGCCATGCAACTTTACGCGCTTTCTACCGGCGACCCGCTGAAAGGCGCAGTGTCTATGCTGATATTCAGCCTGGGCACGGTTCCCCTGATGTTTGGATTGAGCGCGCTAAGTTCCGTTCTGAGCGGGAGCTTTACGAAAAAGGCGATGTCGGCCGGCGCGGCGCTGGTCGTAGTCATGGGCATGTCGATGTTCAGCAGCGGCCTTAGTCTGGCCGATTTCGCGCCAAGCGTTTCAGACGCGGCGGGTGTGCGGCCGTCCGGAGCCCGGGCGGTACCGGAAGGAAACATTCAGGTTGTCGCCACCAGCCTGTCTTCCGGGCGCTATGAGCCGATTGTCGTACAGGCGGGAGTACCGGTCAGATGGACGATCAACGCCCCCAAAGGCACGATCAATGGCTGCAACAACAGCATGGTCATACCCGAATACGGCGTAAGGCATAGATTCAGCGCCGGCGAAAACGTCATAGAGTTTACGCCCGTCAAGGCCGGCCGTTTTTCCTACAGTTGCTGGATGGGCATGATCCGAAGTTCCATTACCGTCGTGAATTGACGCACAGGAGTGATTGAGATGGACTTTCTATTGAGCCATTGGCATTGTTTGCTGCCAGTTGCCTTGATTGCATGGGTTTTATTGCGCAACCGGCAAAATTGACTTTATAGACGCCGTGGTTTCGCGCCAGGAAAGCTGCGGAGTAGCTCGCCGGCGTAAGCACCCCGCCTTTTCGAAGACGGGCAACCATCCTGCGCCGCTCTTATTCCCCGCCGCTTGGGCGGGATAAGCAAAATAGCGGCTGTCCCTGGTCCAAAGCTGCAGGGGTTTAGGGGTGTCGGTTCGGTAATAAAAATAATGGCAAAGGAGATTTCAGGCATGTATAATTTAGAAAAGAAAAGAAATATTGTTTCGGCGGTCTGTATTCCGCTTTTTTTCACCATGTTCGCCGCAGGGATACTACTGTACCTGGAAATGTCGGCGCAGGCGGCCGCGCCCGGCGACCTGATCATCCCGGCAAGCGAAATTTCCCCGGCCGCCAGATTTTACCCGGTGGAAATCGACGGCGTGAAACTGGAAGTCATAGCGGTAAAAGCGCCGGACGGCAGCATACGCACGGCGTTCAACACCTGCCAGATCTGTTTCGACTCCGGGCGCGGTTATTACAAACAAAGCGGCAACGCGCTGGTTTGTCAAAACTGCGGCAGCCGGTTCGCCATAAGCCAGATTGAGGTAGTCAGGGGCGGCTGCAATCCCGTCCCCATCCTGCCCGAAAACAAAAAACTCGAGGGCGGCAATATAGTCATAACAAGGG
>JAISPA010000245.1 GCA_031275255.1 Acidaminococcales bacterium
AAAGGATCAGCCGATTATTTCACCGGCAACGTTCGCGTCGATCCGCTATATCCAGCGGACGAAGAAACAAATTTTTCCGCCGCTTATGTTACATTTGAGCCGGGAGCCCGCAGCGCATGGCATACTCATCCTCTCGGACAGCGCCTGGTCGTCGTTTTCGGCGTTGGCTTGACGCAAGAGCAGGGCGGCCCAATAGTAGAAATCCGTCCTGGCGATGTCGTCAACTGTCCGGCTGGCGTCAAACACTGGCACGGCGCTTCGCCTGATACCGGGATGACGCACCTTGCCATGACCGGGAGTATTGATGGCAAGAATGTAGAATGGATGGAAAAAGTAACTGACGAACAATATGCCGGAAAGAAAACTATTAAGTGAAATCCTATGCGGTATTACCGCCGCATGATAAAATCAATAATGGGAGGAACTGTTTTTGAGAATTTTTATCATACTGCTGCTTGCAATCATTATGCCTTTGGTTGAAAGTTCAGTTGTTTTAGGTACTCAGGATGCTCAAAACAAAAGCGAAACACTTACTGCCAGACAAAGGAAAATAGTATCCATTGCGGCGTTTACCGCCGCAGGCGACTTGCCAAAATTGACGACGGCTCTGAATGAATGGCTTGACGCAGGATTAACAATCAACGAAATAAAAGAAATTCTGGTGCAGATGTACGCTTATTGCGGATTTCCCCGCAGTCTTAACGGTATCAACACGTTCATGGCGGTACTGGATGAACGCCGGGAAAAAGGCGTACAGGACGAGGCCGGCAAAGAAGCCAACCCCATGCCGGCCAACGTAAACAAAGACGAATATGGCGCGAAAGTACGAGCCGAGCTTAGCGGTAGTGACACCATTCCGTCTCCGAGCGGCTATCAAGTGTTCGCCCCTATTATTGATACATTTTTGAAAGAACATCTTTTCGCGGATATATTCGCCCGCGACATTTTAGATTACCAAACCAGAGAACTTGCTACCATTTCCGCGTTGGCGGCAATGAGCGGCACGGCCGGCCAGCTCCAATTTCATCTCGGCGCTTCGATGAATATGGGCCTAACCGAAGAACATCTGAAAAATTTTATTTCGGTAATTGAATCCGAAGTAGGTAAACAGGAAGCAGACGTTGCGGGCAGGGTTCTAAACAGCGTGTTGAGCGCAAGAACGAAATAAGAATAGGAAAACTTCTTTTTCGCAAAAAAAATTCCAATACTGTTCCCCGGTTAAAACACAGTTAGGATTTGCGAGCCGATTTGCCGCCCTGCGAGGCGCAAAATGCAGTCTATATTCGTAGGGGCGGGGCTTGTGCAAGCCAAGGATGGATAAATGCCGGACACGCCACGGACGGCTGGTGTCCGGCCTCGTCCGCGTGGCAAATCAACCGCAAAGCTGCAATGATTTTAGCAGGGGACAGTATAAAATGCGAAACCCAAACGGAGGGACGCGGTGAGATTCGACGGGTTGCTCATCAGCATCATCACTTTTTTGATCATAGGGGTTTTCCACTTCCTTGTCGTCAAGGGGGAATATTACTTCAGCGAGAAGATATGGCCGCTGTTCCTGCTGGCCGGCGTCGCCGCGCTCGCCTTATCCTGTCTTGTTTATCAAACGCTCCTGTCGTCCGCTCTCGGCGTATTCGGCTGTACCTGCCTCTGGTCGGTCATGGAACTGAAAAAACAGACAAAGCGGGTGGGAAAAGGCTGGTTTCCGCAAAATCCCCAACGCAATCCACGCCGGGGCGGGCAAGAATAAAAATATCCGGTAAATTATCCGCAAGAGGGGAATGATTTGTAAGACAACATCCTCGTACGCTGCCGGAACTCCGGCGCCGGAGAGCAAAAATGCCTTTGGGTTTAGCGGCCAGGCTGGGCATAGACCTCGCTGCTGCCATTCTGTTGCTGTCCGCGCTGGCCTACCGTATCACCGGCGACGCCGCCCATGAATGGATCGGCGTTGCCGTAACCATGCTGTTCATTATTCACAATGCTCTCAACTGGCGATAGTATCGGAACATCTTCATAGGGAAATACGATTCGCGGCGCATCCTGACTACCGCTGTCAACCTGCTCCTGCTTTTGACGATGACGGTACTGGCGCTCAGCGGTATTTTGCTCTCCCGGACGGCGTTCGCCTTTATGGGCTTTGGCGGGGGAATGCAAATCAGGCAAGCGCATACTGCCGCGGCGTATTGGGGGCTGATCCTGACGGCCGTACACGTCGGGCTGCACTGGGAAATGATAATGGTCGCCTTTGGCCGAATGGCAAAAACAGTCGGGACAGGGCGGCTCCGTACGGTCGCGTTGCGCACCATAGCGGCGCTGGTTGCCGTTTACGGCGTGTACGCTTCTTTTGACCGTGAAATGGGCGCGAAATTGTTCCTCGGGTATTCTTTCGATTTCTGGGCGCCGGAACGGCCAGTTATTTTGTTTTTCAGCCATAACCTGGCTATTATAGGCGTCTACGTTTGCGCGGCGCACTATTTTTCGCAATGGCTCAACTATCGAAACCGCCGCCGGTAAAGCGGCAATCTTACGAAATATAAAAAACCAGCGCCCCGGCGAGAGGTTTGCGGGGGCGCCGGGCATGTAAAAACCGGGCAAAAAGACCGAAACAATCCGTCCAAAGGAATTATTTGCGGCCGATTTTGATCTTGTGTATCGGTTCGCCGAATATTCCGTGCGCACATTCCATGACCGTCTCGGAAAAAGTCGGATGCGGATGAGCGGAAAACGGGCTTGGTGAATACAGGATGGAGCGCATCGAAGTGACAGGAGCGAATATATATAAAATCCGCATGAATTTTGCCAGTCCCTTCCCCAAAGACTAACGGGGGCGAAGATGAAACAAGGCATGAAAAAAGCAGTAGGGTTAACGGCTTTGTTTGCGCCGCGCAGAGCGGCAAACAGACACGCAAATTTTATCCGTGTTTTGACCGGGAAGCAGTATAAAGCGATAATAAGGGCATTGATGCAAATAAATATGGGGAGAAACGCATGGAATATACAAAATTGGGAAAAACCGGCCTGAACGTGTCGCGGTTTGGCTTGGGCTGTATGCGGTTTCCTGAAAACAAAAAAGACGCGATTGCAATGGTGCGCTATGCCGTTGATAACGGCGTCAACTATATTGACACCGCCTATGTGTACGAAAACAGCGAAAATATTGTCGGCGAAGCGTTGCAGGGCGAATACCGCAAAAAAATAATAGACCTCTCCAAGAATTAATGCAATAGTTCAAAGTTGTAAATACCGCAAATCAAGGACATTCTGAGCTTGAAACGGTTGCGGCGGTTTCTGTATTTGTTGGCTGTGATTTTGAA
>JAISPA010000020.1 GCA_031275255.1 Acidaminococcales bacterium
CCATAAGCCTGTCATCGTAGCGGTCAAGATTTTCGCGGCGGCAAATTGCGTCGGTCATATAGTTCGGCGTACAGGCGCGTATAAGTTCCTCGCATCCAAACAGCAAAACTGCGGCAAGGTTATATCCGGCCTTGCCGAATTCGGGGTCGTTTTGATAAATTCCCGCGCTTTTAAGGATTTAGCCGTCGCTCATCTTTCCCCACTGATGGTCTTTTTGATGGTTAACGGCAAGCTGACGCACACACGGCATTAGTCGGCCGAACTCGAAATCGCTTTCTTTGGCATAGGGGAATATCTTTCGCTCGGTGTACTCGGCGGTTTTGCGTTGGTGAATCTGCGCGACCATAGACGAATTGCGCGTGATATCCATATCGCCGTCAGCGTTGCGGTCGTATATACGCCCACCGAACATAACGACCTGCGAATCCGGAGGCACATAGCACCACAGCACGATTTTACCCTTTATCTCTGCTTCTTCAAGTGCAATAAACAGCGTTGGCGCGAACCTTTGCGGATTGTTAAGCGAATTTGCAAAGTCTTGCTTAATCTGCTTGACAACATCCAGCGTGACCCCGGTAACTTCTCCGTTGTCCTCCACGCCGAGCAGGATATATCCGCCGTAACGGTTCGAGAATGAGCAGACCGTTTCATAGACGGCATTCGTGAGTTTGTCCGTGCAACGCTTGAACTCTACCGTTAAGCCTTCGCCGCCGCGGATTAGTTGTAATAATTTTGTGTTCATAATTACAACCCCTTTACGATTTCCAGAAGGTTATCAAACCGCACCGCGCTATCCCATTTCAGGTCTTTATCGCGGAACACCATATAATAACGGTAGTTGGGCCCGGCAAGGTTCGCCCATTCGCGCCCGATACGGCATTTGCGTTCCGATTCGGAGTTTTCCAAGTGGTCGCCTTTCGTTTCTATGAGCAGCAACCGTCCGCTTCCGGTCATAACGATAATGTCAGGATACGCGTGTTCAAAACCGTTGATGCAAAAGCCTGTCTTTGACGGGTTTCTGTGCCACCAACGTATATTTTGCAAGTTGGCAACCGCCCAGGCTACGTCCTTTTCAAGTCCGTTCATATCTTCCTCCGCCGTGTACAGCGAGTTCGGAATGGCCTGCGTGAAACGAAGCGGCGAGATTGTTTTGGGAAACGCATATCGCGGCTCTGCGGTAATTCTGCCTTGTTCGCGCCACAGCTTAAACTTGCTCTCTCGGTGGGCAAGAAGCAACTCAGTTATCTTACGGCGGATTTTCTCCGCATACTTGTATGGCGACTGCTGTAAATCGTTCAGGTGCCCCGCCGCAAGCGTTTCGGCCACGCTGTCAACGTAGCCGGAAATACCAGTAAGCGAGTTGTTCTTGTCAAGGTATCGGCGGATTATTGCCTTGCACTCGGCGATGCGTTTCTCTGTCGGCAGAGAGTTGAACCAGCCGCGGAAGAAATCGTTATCCGTGCCGGACAGCTTCCACGCCTTGGGCGCGGCTCCGCTAACGTCCACACGGGCAATCTCCGCGTCAACCGAAAGAAAGTCAATTGCTGCGTCCTTGTTTTTCAGCGTGAAGCCCGCCGATAAATCTTCTTCCGTCAGGAGTTTCGTTGTGTCGTCCGTGAGTATGGGAATGTCAAGCGGTATGACAAAATGCGGCAGACGCAGGTTGTCAGCGTCTCCCGCAAACTCAGCGGCAATATGGAACTCATTCATTTTCTCTCGAACCTCTGCGGCGACTGCGCTGACGCTTTCCTGCGCCGCTGCAAAATCGTCATACGCCTTGGCGGTTTGCTCGGCTTGCGACAGTAAATCCGGCTGTGCGGACGGCGTAACCTCTTCGGTGTTTGCGCGTTCGGCAATATGGGCGACGATTGCCGCAATGTCCGTAGGTTCGTCCTGTCCGGGCAATTCTTCTGTGCCCTGTGCCGTCTGCTGAACAGGCGGCGGTGTTTGCGCGTTCGGAATGGTCGGTTGCGCTTGCGCAACGCGATAATCTTTGCCTGAAAACCCCGCGCTTTGCAGACCCGCAACGACGCGTTCAAGCGTTTCGTGGAAACTCGCGCTTGAAGTCAGGCAATAGCTGATGTTCAGCGTATCGCTTCTGCTCTTGGTCGTATTCGGCAAGCGGAGGACGCGCCCCAATATCTGCTCCACGTCCACAACCGACGAACGGTTGGCGACCGTCGCCAAAATATACGCAAACGGACAGTCCCAGCCCTCTTTGAGCGCGTTAACCGTAATAATATAGCGTACAGGGCAATCCTCCGACAGCAAGTCCACGCCGCGCAGTTCATTCACATCGGCAGTCTTTATGGCGATGTGTGATTTCGGAATACCCGCATCCGTTAAGTCCTTTTTCAGTTTTTCAAAAGTCGTGTTGTCATCCTTCCCCTTTGGTTCTGCCTGGAACAGCGCAATCGGGCGGATATACCTGCCTGTGCGCTCTTTCTCGGCGGCGGCTTCCGCTTCGAGTTTACGGCGAACGTAAATCGCCTCGCCGATAACCTCCGCTTTCGTCCGCATATTGTAGACGATGACAGGCAATTTTACCATGTTTTCGCGCTTCAACTGCATGGCGTCCACATACGAGATGATATTCGCGTCCTTTTTCGGCGTGGCGGTCAGTTCAAGCACGAACGATGGATTGAAGTTTTGCAGCATTTCTTTCGACAGTACGCTTACGGCGTGATGGCTTTCGTCCACGATAACCACGGGGTTCAGCTTGCGGATTACGTTAATCAGCGCGGTTTCGTCCGTGTCCGCAAGGAGCAGTGATTTGTCGCCGAAATACTCCGCGAACGCCGCGAGACTGCCGTTCTCCTGATACGCCTTGCGCCCCTCTTTTTTACTTGTGCGGAAGCTGTCGTAGGACAGCACGAACACCGACAACTGCTGCGTTACGCTTGACGGCGAGAAGTTCTGGCCATTCAGCAGTTCCGATTTTGAGTAAACTGTGGTGTGGTAGCCGCGCCGCAGTTCTTCGCAATACGGATGTTCAGGATTTCTTAGGTTATTCAACGTCTGCTCCAAAATAGAATCGGACGGCACGAGCCATACAACCGCCTTAGTTTTTGTGTGCGGCAGACTGTCAAAAATCGGCGCGACGGACGCGCAGGCGATAAACGTCTTGCCGCCGCCTGTCGGCGCTTTTACGCACACGTTCGGAACACCGCCGAGCGTGTCACGGTAATGTTCGCCGATACCAAGAGGCACGTTTTTTGCCGCCCAAAACTCGCCGAACGCCTCATCCGCGCTCATAGCCGGCAAAAGCGCGAGATATTCGGTTAAGTCGGCGATTACCGTCTTTTGAAATTTCTTTAGCTCCATTGTCAATCCCCCAATAGTTTCCGAATGTCACGCGGGATTTTCTTAAACTTGATACCCCACCGCTCCAAGTCCGCCGCCGCGAGCGCGCACATATCCGCATAAATCACATACCGCTCTGCCTTTTTGAGCCGCCGCAGGAAGTCCACGTCAAGCGTTGTGGTATCAAAGCGCTCGTAGTAGAACCAATACGCCGTGTGGAACGCTTCACCCAAATAATACGGTATGCCGCCTGGCGAGTACGCCGTTTTCGTTTCGGTGTACCAAATGTACTCGCGTATTTTTTCCGCATCCAGGTTTTCGTTGAGGTTGCCGTCCTCCAACAGAAGCCGATCGCCGAGTTCGCAGAACGCAAACCCGCCGCCCGTACCGGGCGTATCGCCGTAACCGTCAATGACGCGCCTGACCCGCTCGGCGGTGATGCTTTCGGCGTAACCTTCCATTTCGATAAGGATAAAGCGCCGGTTGCCGCCGTCGCGCTTATTCATGTTCAGCACGGCATGGGCAGTCGTACCGCTGCCGGCAAAGCTGTCAAGAACGATGTCGCCAACTTGTACGTTGGCAATAGTTAAAATTCTTTGCAACAGTCGAGCAGGTTTAGGTCCATTGAAAGACCCGTTATCAAGCATTTCTTTTACTTCTTTTGCCCCCTCTTGGCTGTGCCCAACATCTTTGTAGAAGAATATTGACTGCACCGCCATGCCGTCAAATTTCAGTTCTGATAAGAACCTCTTAATTTGCGGAACACTGTTGCCGTCAGATCCGAAATATATACGATTGTCAGCGAGTCTCTCGAAAAACGCGTTTTTCGAGAGCCTCCAACATCTTGATGTTGGAGGCTCAATTACACGCCCCGACGGGGCGGTAATTGGATAGTCGCACTCCGCATTATAAGTTTTTACTGACATATCGCTTGGTTTCCAAACACCTCTTGGGTCGTTATCGGGGTTTGAGTATCTCGCGTTTGCTTCTTCTGTGCGAGGCAATCTGCCAATCGTAAAGCAGTCTTTATTTTTGACATACATCACCACATAGTCGTGACTTGCCGAAACAAACTTTGCGTCATTCTTCGGCGAGTATGCTCGTTCCCAGACAAATTGAGATACAAAATTTCTCGCGCCAAATATCTCGTCACAGACAAACCGCAGACTCGCTTGTTCGTTATCATCAATGCTGATAAAAATCGCCCCGTCGTCGGCCAGCAGCCGCGAGAGCAGCCGCAGGCGCGGGTACATCATACACAGCCACTTGTCGTGCCGCGACAAGTCCTCGCCCTCTTTGCCCACAACGTCACCGAGCCATTTGCGGATTTTCGGATCGTTCACATTGTCGTTGTACACCCAACCCTCGTTGCCTGTGTTGTACGGCGGGTCGATGTATATGCACTTGACGCGCCCCTCGTACTGCGGCAACAACGATTTCAGCGCGTCGAGGTTGTCGCCGTGAATAATCACATTGCCCGTGTCTGGCTCGCCGTAGGCGTACTGCGGCTCCAACACGCGGTACGGCACAGCCTGGTGGTGGTTTATAACTTTGTCCTTGCCGAGCCAGTTGAGTACGGGCATAAGCTATTGCTCCTTGTCGGTTTTTACTTGTTTCGCGGCTTTTGTCCGTCCGTCGAGAGGTTTGGGCGTTCCCTTCGGGATAATCCAATCTCTGCCCAATCGTGTTGCGCCATTGATTTTCCCGCTGCCACAGAGAGCTTGCACTTGACGGATTTTTATACCCCATAATTCTCCGATTTCTTTTGTTGTCATCCAATCCATACGCATACCTCGCCCGCAGCAAATATCACTTTAGAACATGCCAATAATTTCACTATACTACGTTATGACGCATTATGCAAGGGAAACTTGTTCATTCACAAAAAGTTGAAAATTGCAAGTTAAATTGCCCGGCGAGGCAAGATAGGCGCGGACGATTGTAAAATCGCCGCCGGTATGATATTATGCACATAGATAAAGGGGATAACGCCCTGAAAACTCCAAGCCGCTCCCCCGGACATCAGCACTCAAGGAGGCCGGACGATGGAAAAACACACACAATTGGCGGAAAAAAGCGTGATAATGGACGAGAACGCCATAAGGCGGGCGCTGGTCAGGATAGCCCATGAAATAGCCGAGCGCAACAAGGGGTTTTGCGATATCGCCCTGGTGGGCATCCGGAGCCGGGGCGCGCCGCTGGCCGGCCGCATAGCCGGGGAAATCAAGAAAATTGAAGGCGTAAAAGCGCCTGTCGGCCTTTTGGATATAACGCTTTACCGGGACGATCTTTCCACTTTGTCTTATCAGCCTGTTGTGCGCGGGACGGAGATAAATTTTCCGCTTGACGACAAAGTCGTCATCATGGTAGACGACGTCCTTTATACCGGCCGGACTATCCGCGCCGCGCTGGACGCGCTTATTGACATTGGCCGGCCCAGAGCCATACAATTGGCCGTATTGATCGACCGCGGGCACCGGGAACTGCCGATCCGCGCCGACTATGTAGGGAAGAACGTGCCTACAGGCAAAAGCGAAATTATCAGCGTTTGCCTGCGTGAAACAGACGAAGGCCCGGACCGCGTGGTCATCTGCGAGCGCCTTTAGCCGGAGGGAAATCGCCCATGCCCAATTATGCGCAGGAAGACGAGGTTTTATATCATACCGGTTTGAGCAGGCGGATGCTGGAAAACGCGCGCTGCGTCCTTTTACCCGGTGACCCGGGGCGGGTGGAGAGCATTGCCGGCGTCTTTGTCCGGCCGCGCTTTTTGACTGCGCGGCGCGAATACACCAGCTGGCTGGCCTATTGCCGGAACAAGCCGCTGCTGGTCTGTTCAACCGGCATGGGCGGCCCTTCGGTCACCATCTGCGTGGAAGAGCTGGCGCGGCTTGGCGTTAAAAATTTTATCCGGGTAGGCACTTCCGGTTCCATACAACAAAGAGTAAAATTGGGCGACGTAGTCATAAACAACGCCGCGGTCAGGCTTGACGGCGCGTCAGGGCATTACGCGCCTTATGAATTTCCCGCCGCCGCGGATTTTGAGCTTACCGGCGCTCTTGTGAAAAGCGCGCGCCGCGCGGCGGTTCCCTGTCACGTCGGCATAGCGGTTTCATCGGATACTTTTTGGCCGGGACAGGAACGTTATGACAGCTTTACCGGCTATGTTCTGCCAAGTCTGAGGGGCTCGCTGGCCGTATGGAGGCAGTTGGGCGCGCTCAACTGCGAAATGGAAACGGCCGCGCTTTTTGTTTCGGTTCAGGCTTTGGGTCTTTCCGCGGCCTGCATCTGCGGCATTGTCGCCGCGCGGGCGGATTCGGAGGCCGTCGCCGGCCGGGATGTTTATGAATTGGCCCTGCGGCGTGTATACGCCGTCCTCCGGGAGTTTTTCGCGGATACGGAGGCGCTGTGAAAAGGGCGGCCGTTCTTTTGCTTGATTCTTTCGGCATAGGCGGCGCGCCGGACGCCGGGGCTTTCGGCGACGCCGGCGCCGATACTTTCGGGCATATTTATGAATACAGGCAAAAAATGAACAAACCGCTTGCGCTGCCTAATCTCTACCGGCTGGGCCTTTTGCGGGCGGCCGGACTGAGCCGGGGGCAGCCGTTTGCTTGTGCGGACTCTTTCCCCGTACAAGCGGCATACGGGTATGCCAGTCCGGTCAGCCGGGGCAAGGATTCCCTGAGCGGCCATTGGGAAATCGCCGGCGTGCCGGTAACCTTTGAATGGGGCTATTTTTCGGCGGAGGGCAACTGTTTCCCGCCGGAACTTCTGGAATCGCTCATAAAAACGTGTGCCCTGCCCGGGATACTGAACGGCCGGCGCGCCTCCGGCACGGAAATATTGGAAAAACTGGGGGAAGAACATATAAGGGGCGGCCGACCGATTGTCTATACCTCGGCGGACAGTGTTTTGCAAATCGCCGCGCACGAGGAAACCTTCGGGTTGGAGCGGCTCTATTCCGTTTGCGCGGCCGCTTTTTGCCTGACGCGAAAATATAACGTCGCGCGGGTCATCGCGCGGCCTTTTGCCGGGAATAAAGCCGGCGCTTTTGTCCGCACCGGCAACCGCCGCGATTACGCTGCGGCCGCTCCGGGAGAAACATTGCTTGATCGCGCCCTGGCAAGGCAAAGGGAGGTAACGGCCGTCGGCAAAACCTATGATATCTTCGCGCAAAGGGGAATAAGCCGCTATGAAAAAGGCGGCTGCTTAACCGAACTTTTTGACAAAACGCTTAAAGCCTTGCCGGATTTGCCTGACGGCGGCCTGCTTTTTGCCAATTTCGTTGATTTCGACTCGCGCTACGGGCATCGGCGGGACGCGGACGGCTACGCGCGGGCGCTCGAATATTTTGACCGCCGCCTGCCGGAAATTTTCACTCTCCTCGCCGCCGAAGACCTTCTGGTGATAACCGCCGACCACGGCTGTGATCCTGCCTGGGGCGGCAGCGACCATACCCGTGAGAACATACCGGCCTTGTTTTTCGGGCGGCTGCTGCCGCCGGGCTGTATCGGACACCGGCGGAGCTTTGCCGATATCGGGCAGACAATAGCCGGCCATTTGTCGCTCGGACCTTTGCAAAACGGGATAAAATGTTTCTGACAAATATTTCACTATTTTCCCCGCCGGGAACATTTTATTTCAGGTGTTAACTATGATATAATGACCGTAAGACAATATACTTTTTGAAGGGGCATACAAAATGAATATTCTTACGGTGGTAATGGGCGCGGCGGTTTTCTTAGCGGCCGCGTACGCCGTTTACGGCCGGTTTCTGGGCGAGCGCGTTTTCCGGCTTGACGAGTCCGCGGCTACGCCGGCGGTTGCAGTGAATGACGGCCTTGATTTTGTCCCTGCCGCTAAATACGCGTTGCTGGGGCAGCATTTTTCGACTATTACTGCGGCCGGGCCGATCAACGGGCCTATTTTAGCCGCAGTGCTTTTCGGTTGGGCGCCGGCGCTGCTTTGGGTATTGCTCGGCAGCGTCTTTATCGGCGGCGTCCAGGATATGGGCAGCCTGATTGCCTCCGTCCGTTACAAAGCCAAATCCATAAGCGAAATAGTCAGGGTAAATGTTTCGCAAAAGGCCTGGCTGATTTTTATGATTTTCATCTGGATAACCATCGTCTATCTGATCGTGGTTTTCACCGATGTTACCGCCAGTTCTTTTGTCAGCAACATTGTATTGGGCTCGGGCGAGACGGTGAGAGGATCGCACATTGCCAGCTCATCGCTTATGTATCTTGTTTTTCCGGCCGTTATAGGGCTTATGACCCGTTATTACAGAATAAACGCGTATATTGTCAATATAACAATCCTTTCCCTTACCGTGCTATGTATCTGGGCCGGGCAGGTTTTCCCGGTTGTTTTGCCTTTTCCCGATATAGTTTTGCAGCAGAAAGTTTGGGGCGCCGTCATACTGCTTTACTGCTTCGCCGCGTCCATGCTGCCGGTATGGCTGCTTATGCAGCCGCGCGGCGTATTGGGAGGGTATCTTTTGTACCTGGCTTTATTTGTCTCAGCCGTCGGCGTTCTTTTCGGCGATTATTCGATAGAATATCCGGCTTTTACCACGCTCGGCGACAGTGGTTTTTTCGACGGCGGCTTTTTGCTGCCGATGTTCCCTCTGCTTTTCATTACTGTTGCCTGCGGCGCCTGTTCCGGCTTTCACTCGCTCGTCTCCTCGGGAACCACCAGCAAGCAGCTGGAATATGAGACGGACGCCAGGGCGGTGGGCTACGGCGGCATGCTGCTCGAAGGCATGGTCGCGGTCATCTCCATTGCCTGCGTAATGATAATGACGCAAGATTCGCCTGTCCTGAACAAAGCGCCCAATTTCGTCTACGCGACCGGCATCGGCAATTTTATGGAATTTATCGGCGTACCGATCGTCTTTGGCATAACCTTTGGCCTTTTGGCCTTCACCACCTTTGTTTACGATACACTTGACGTATGCGCGCGCCTCGGCCGGTACGTCGTGGAAGAGATAACCGGCTGGAGCGGGACGAGGGGCAGTATTTTAAGCGCGGGCCTGACCGTGTGCGCGCCGCTGTTTTTGATTTTCCAGACCATCAGGGACAGCAGCGGCCAGATCGTGCCGATATGGCGGGTGTTTTGGAATACCTTCGGCGCTTCCAATCAATTGCTGGCGGCGCTTGTACTCGCCAGCGTATCATTCTGGCTGCTGAAAAGCCGCCCGCAGTCAAAAGTATGGCTGGCTTCTTTTATACCGTCCGTCATTATGCTGATCATGGCCAACTGGGCCCTGTTCAATGCTATTTATGACGGTTGGGTTGCCGGCAAAGGACATTCGGTCATTCCTGTTGTCTCTGCTGTCCTGATGCTTTTGTCTTTTATTGTCAGCGGAGAGATTTTCCGTTCCATGCTGCGGGTGACCGATAATATAACCAAACCGCGACCGTAACCGCCCGGATGGTATCTGCGGCGCCTCATCGCGCGGTAAAAACCGGCTTTTGCTTAACGTCAGGCGATTCCGAGGATAAAATTCGAAAATATTGTTGACAATAAAGTTAGCGTATGCTAACATTACTTTGGGTGATTAAGTTAGCCGATACTAACACAAACGCCGGAGGAAAGTTAGCCTGTTATAACATCGGCCGGCGCCACCCGCAGCGGCCGCGCCGGCAGCAGCGGGTTGCTTCAACGGTAAGTTATTGTCGGAAAGGAGGCAGCAAATTGCGGAAATTTTTATCCGTATTAGCCGTACTGGCCTTGTTGTCCGCCGTTTTTGCGACGGACTCGCTGGCGGCCAGCAAATATAAAACCTGGAACGCGATGGTTGACGATATGGATAAAGTGCTCAACAAATCTTATTCCCTTTATACGGCCGGCAATGTGAATGCCGCCAAAGGGCAGGTCAACGCCGCGTATTTTCAGTTTTATGAGAAGCTTGGCTTCGAGAAGACCGTGATGTCCTATATTTCCGGCAGCCGGGCGACCAAGGTGGAGTACCAATTCACTATCATAAAAAAGGCCATGACCAACAAGCGACCGGCGGCGGAAGTCAAGGCGGCGCTTGACGATCTTTCCAAGTGGCTCAGAGAGGACGCCAATCAGCTCGATGGCACGAAAGAAAGCGAGTGGGGAGTGTTTTTCAGTTCGCTTTTGATCATTACCAGGGAAGGGTTTGAGGCGATCATTGTGGTTGGCGCCATTGTCGCTTACTTGGTGAAAAGCGGCAACGCCAAAAAGACGCGCGCGGTTTACCACGGCGCTTTTATCGCGCTGGTGGCCAGCGTTTTGCTGGCTTTTGCCTTAAATAACATTTCCAGCCTGGGCGGCGCCAATCAGGAGATAATTGAAGGGGCGACCATGCTGGTCGCCGTGGCGGTGCTGTTTTACGTCAGCAACTGGATGGTGGGCAAAGCCGGGGCGGAGGCCTGGTCGGCCTACATAAAAGACAAGGTGGAAAGCTCGCTCGGCGGCGGCAGCCTGTTTTCGCTCGCTTTCGCGGCCTTTCTCGCCGTCTTTCGCGAGGGGGCCGAAACCATCCTTTTTTACCAGGCGCTCATGGGCACCACCAGGACTTACACTAACATGCTCTGGGCGGGGCTGGGGGTCGGTTGTGTGCTTTTGGCGGTTATTTACGCCGCTATCCGTTTTTTGAGCATAAAACTACCGCTGAAACAATTCTTTATCGGCACAAGTTCCTTGTTGGCGATCATGGCGTTTTCTTTTTTGGGCAAGGGCATCAAGGAACTGCAGGAAGGCAATGTCGTCGGCGTAACGCCGGTGGGCAGTTTTGAGTCGGTTGAGCTTCTGGGCATTTACCCGACGCTGGAGACCCTTTTGCCGCAGGCCGTGCTGCTATTCGTCACCCTGGCCACTTTTGCCTTGCAAATGCGCAAAAGCGGCCTGTTCAGGAAAAGGGCGGCTTAGATTTTGGGGTAGTACAGGGCATAGCCCTGCTAAAATAAAAAATTGGAGGAGAAAAAATGAAAAAAGAAAAAATGTTCGCAGTATTTTTGGCACTGATCCTATTGGTCGGCACGGCCGGCTACGGCACCGCTTTAGGGGCGATTTCCCCCAGCAGCGCCGCCGGGTTCGAGGAGTTTCCGATTGGCGATGATATCGAAGTCGGCCCGCTCAATGTGGCAGGCGTGTATTTCCAGCCCGTTGATATGGAGCCGGCCGGCAGCAGCTTGCGCGCCGCCGATTCCGACATGCACATAGAAGCCGACATAAGCGCGCTGGAAGGCAACGAACTCGGCTACGGCGCGGGCGATTTCGTACCCTACCTGACCGTCCGCTATGAATTGATAAAAGAAGGCGGCAGGACTATTTCCGGCACTTTCATGCCCATGAGCGCAAGCGACGGCCCGCATTACGGCGCGAACGTCAAATTGGACGGCGCGGGGAAATATAAAGTCCGCTTTATTATTGAAAACCCGGAAGGGCAAGGGTATCTCCTGCATACCGACAAGGAGACCGGCGTTACCGGCAGATTCTGGAAAACGCCGCTGGTGGCCGAATGGGATTTTAACTTTGTTCCCAGAGCCTGGTAACAAAGGCCGCGATTGATGGATTTTAATGCATTTTGCCGCGGCGGGCCAGGATCCGCCGCGGCAAAATGCGAAATTTTAGAAAGGAGGCGCCGTGCTTAAATATCTGATTCAGGTAACGCAAAATTTGCTGGCGCCCGTGATCATACTGGCGCTTTTCGCGGCTTTGGCGGCAAAAGGGCGACATAACCGGCTGCTTTACCGGGGGCTCGCGGCCGGCGCTGCGGCCGCCCTGCTGTTGGCCGCCTTCAAAACCTTTACGGTGCTGGTCAACCGCGAGTATGTCAATATTGTGCTCCTGACGCTGGGCATAGTGACGGAACTTTTTCTTTTGGCGTTGTTATGGGGGAGTGCCAAAGGAAGAAGCGCCGGAGCGCACGGATGGGCGCTGGACGCCATAGGCGCGGTTTTTGCCGCCGCGCTGGCTTTTTATTATCTTCCTGACATATTTTTATATCCGACGGAATTTTTGCTGGCCGGCGAAAGCGCTTTCAGCACAGACTTTCTGTTTAAGACAACAGGCTATTTGTGCGGCCTTTTGCTTACGGCGCTGATTGGCGCGGTGCTTTTTAGGACCGCCGCTTGTTTGCCTGCCGGCTTTTCGCTTGGGGTTTTCGGTTTGTGCCTGACGGTGGGGCTGATTTCCCAGGCGTCCCTGCTGGTCCAATTTTTGCTGGCGCGGCGGATCATACCCATGAAAGACTGGCTGTTTGCCCTTTTAATGCCGGCGATCAATTACCGGGATTTTTTTCTGTACATTATGATGGCGGTAACGCTGATACTGCCTTTGCTGTTATACAAGCGCAGTTTGCGGGTGCGGGAGCCTTACGCCAACCCCGCCGAGCTGCGCAAGCTAAAGTCCGGCCTGCGCCTGCGCCGCCGTTTTAGCGCCTTGACCGTCGCCGGGTATATCGGCGTGCTTTTTTGCCTGACCGCCGTCAAGGCTTACGCCGAGCGCGAAGTAGTGCTTTCGCCCATCGAGCCGATGAAAATAAGCGACGGCGTGGTTGTGTTGCCGCTGGAGACGATAAACGACTGGCGGCTGCACCGTTACGCCTATGAAGCCGGCGGCGGCGTACAGGTACGTTTCATAGTTATCAGGAAGAACAATGCAGCTTACGGCGTGGGCCTGGACGCCTGCGATATATGCGGCCCCACCGGCTACTATGAGCGCGACGACCAGGTCATCTGCAAACTTTGCGACGTTGTTATGAACAAGTCGACCATCGGGTTCAAGGGCGGCTGCAATCCCGTGCCGCTGGCCTATGCCCTGAGAGGCGGCGCCATGTTGATCGACACAAAAGAGCTTGAAAAAGAGAAAACAAGATTCAGGTAAGGGGGAACCCGTATGTTCTGGCGAATGGTCAAAGGGGCGCTTTTGCGGCAAAAAGGCAAGATGCTGCTGATCGCCTTTACTATAGCACTGGGGGCGTCGCTGTCCACCGCCATGCTCAATGTCATGCTGGACGTCGGCGACAAGGTGAACAAGGAATTAAAAACTTACGGCGCGAACATTAACGTCCTGCCCAAGGGCGCTTCGCTCATCGGGGATCTCTATGGGGTCAGCGGCGGGTCGGGCGTTGCGGACAAATATTTGCTGGAAAACGAGATCGGCCGGATAAAGACCATATTTTGGGCTTTCAACATAGTCGATTTTACGCCCTATCTGGAAACGGCGGCGAAAATCGGCGGCAACGACGCGCGTCTTGCCGGCGTGTGGTTTAACCATCACCTGGCCCTGCCCACAGGCGAGGAACTGGATACCGGCATGCAGAACATGAAAAACTGGTGGCGCCTGTCCGGCGGCTGGCTGTCCGACGCCGACGACGACGGCGCCATGCTCGGCAGCCTGGCCGCGGAGCGGCACGGGGTAAAGCCTGGCGACAAATTAACGGTCGAGGCGCGGGGGCGGAAAAAACAATTGCAGGTCAGGAGCGTGTTTAACGCGGGCGGCAAAGAAGACGAGGATATTTACGTTACGCTGAAGACCGCGCAGGAGCTTTCCGGGCGGCCGGGCCTGGTCAGCCGCATAGAAGTGAGCGCCCTGACGACGCCGGACAACGAATTGTCGCGCCGGGCGGCGCAGGACCCCAAAAGCCTTTCCACCAAAGAGTGGGAAACATGGTATTGCACAGCCTATGTAAGCGCGATTTGCTATCAAATCAGCGAAGTTATTACCGACTCGGCGGTAAAACCCATCCGGCAGGTAGCGGAAGCGGAGGGGGCGATACTGGCGAAAACGAAACTTTTAATGCTGCTGATCACGGTATTCAGCCTGGCGGGTTCGGCGCTGGGCATATCCAATCTGGTTACCGCCAGCGTGCTGGAACGCGGCAGCGAAATAGGGCTTTTAAAAGCGGTGGGGGCGCGTAATTTCCCAGTATCCCTGTTGGTGCTTGCCCAAATCATGATCGCCGGCCTGGCCGGAGGGACGGCCGGCTATTTCGCCGGCCTGGGTTTTGCCCGGGTTATCGGGCATTCGGTTTTCGGCGCGGCGATAACGGTAAAGCCGATAGTGATACCGCTGGTGGCTGTCCTTACCCTGCTGGTCATTTTGGCGGGCAGCGTCCCGGCCGTAAGGATGCTGCTCGCATTGAGGCCGGCGCAGGTCTTGCACGGCAGGTGATGACGATGAAGAGAGAAACTTTTTTCCTGAAAATAGTCGCCTGTTCCCTCCTGCGCCGTCATTCCAAGCTGCTGACGGCGATTTTGGCCGTGGCGGCCGGCGCGGCCATAGTTTCTGGGCTTACCACCATATATTATGATATACCGCGGCAAATGGGGCGGGAATTTCGCTCTTACGGCGCCAATTTGCTTTTCGCGCCGGCCGGGGACAGGGCGGCGCTGACTGCGGACGAGGCGGGAAAAGCCGCGCTTTTTCTGCCGGCGGACGCGGTTGTGGGCGTGGCCGCTTACCGCTACAATACGATCAGGATAAACGAGCAGCCTTTTATGGCCGCCGGCGCCGCCTTGGCCGAGGTGCAAAAGACCAGCCCGTATTGGCTGGTGCGGGGCGGCTGGCCGCGCGCCGGCCAGGAGGCGCTCATCGGCCAGGAAGTGGCCGACATTACCCGTCTCGTGCCTGGCAGCGCTTTTACCGCCGTCTTTACCGACCGGCAGGGAAAAAGCTCCGAGCACGCTTTTACCGTCTCCGGCGTTTTGCAGACCGGCGGGACGGAAGAAGCGTTTGTGTTCATGTCTTTGCCTGATTTTGAAAATATGGCCGGCGCGGGCGGCTTTGACATTGTAGAGTGCAGCGTTTCCTTGCCCGGAGCGGATATAGAAAAGCTGGCCGCCCGGATAAACGAAGAAATACCGGGGCTTGCGGCCCGGCCGGTCAGGAGGGTTACCGAATCGGAAACCGTTGTGCTGACAAGGCTGCAGGCGTTGGTTTATCTTGTTACGGTCGTCGTGCTTTTGCTGACCATGATTTCCGTCGCCACCACCATGCTGGCGGCGGTGGCGGAGCGGCGGCGGGAGATCGGGTTGAAAAAGGCGCTGGGCGCGCCCAGCGCCAGCATAGTCGCGGAATTTCTAAGCGAAAGCCTGCTGCTCGGCGGCTTGGGCGGCTTGCTGGGCGGTATTTTCGGTTTTTTGTTCGCGCAGATGATCAGCGCCAACGTTTTTGGCCGCCCCCTGTCTTTCCCGCTTTTGCTGCTGCCGTTTACGGTGGCGGCGTCCGTCCTGGTCACCGGGGCGGCTTCGGCGCTGCCGGCGAAAAGCGCGGCCAGGGTGGAACCGGCGATTGTCCTGCGCGGAGAATAGGAGCGTGTCATGCATATATTGGAAATTGAGGGTGTCTCTAAAATATACGGCAGCGTAAAAGCCCTGCAAAATGTGAACCTGTCCGTGCGCAAGGGCGAATGGCTGGCGATCATGGGGCCTTCCGGCTCCGGCAAAACCACCATGATGAATATAATCGGCTGCATGGACAAACCGTCAAGCGGCGCGGTACTGCTGGACGGCGTGGATATAGCCAAAGAAAGCGGCGGGGCGCTTACCGCGATCAGGCGCGACAAGATCGGCCTGATCTTTCAGCAGTTTCATCTCATAAACTATCTGACCGCGCTGGAAAACGTAATGGTTGCCCAATATTACCATAGTATGCCGGACGAGGAAGAAGCCTTAAAAGCGCTTGCGCGCGTCGGGCTGGCGGAAAGGGCGCGCCACCTGCCCGGCCAGCTTTCCGGCGGCGAGCAGCAGAGGGTTTGCATAGCGCGCGCGCTCATCAATTACCCGGCGCTTATTTTGGCGGACGAGCCGACCGGCAACCTTGACGAAGTCAATGAAGGCGTGGTTCTGGATATTTTCCGTAAACTGCACCGGGAAGGCAGTACGATTATTGTGGTAACGCACGACCCGGAAGTCGCGCGGGAGGCGGAAAGAGTGATTGTCCTGGAACACGGGCGGGTAGCAAAAGAAGTTTTGAACAAAAAATAACGGGAGGCGCGCCGAATGAAGAATTTAACCGGAATGGCTGCTGCGGCTTGCCTTGCGGCGGCGTTGGCTTCAGCCGCAGGCTGCGGCGGCGGCGCCGCTTACAAAGACGGGGTTTATCGGGCGGTCAGTTCCAAAGACCAGCGCGGCGCTTACGGCGAAATAACCATAACCGTCAAAGGCGGCGAAATAGCCGACAGCAAATACGTAACCTACCTGAAAGAAGGCGAAAGCAAGATCAAGGATCAGGACTACGGAAAAGTGAACGGCGTGATCTCCAACCGGGATTTCTACAACAAGGCGCAGTTCGCCGTAGAGGCCATGCAGGTTTACAACGGCAAACTAAAAGAAGCCAAAAGCCTGAAAGGCATAGACGCCTTAAGCGGCGCCACGGAGAGTTACCGGCAGTTCATGGAAGCGGCGGACAAGGCGTTGAAAGCGGCGCAAAAATAACAGGCGACAGGGTGGGGATTAGAACATGGAAAAACTTTCTCCCGCGATGGAAGATTATTTAAAAGCCATCTACAGCATAAGCGAGTTTGATTCCGGAAACCCCATACGCATAAGCGATATAGCGGCGCGCATGGGCAAAAGTAAGGCCAGCGCCTGTTACGCCACCAAAACGCTGTCAGGCAGGGGCCTGCTGACCAAGAGCAAATACGCCGCCATCCGTCTTACCGACGCCGGCGCGCGGCAAGCGGAATTTATCCTGAAAAGAAACGGCGTGGTCAGGCGCTTCCTGAAAGAAGTACTCAAAGTCGGGGAACGGACGGCGGAAGCGGACGCCTGCGGCATAGAACACGTTATAAGTTTTGAGTGTT